>JBBQYA010000019.1:0-37324 GCA_038209155.1 Sphingobacteriales bacterium
GACATCAGATATGTACTTTTTGTAATGGATAAATATGCAGATGCAGGATATCTTTTACAAGAAATGGATATCAGAAAATAAAATTTTATTTTTCTTAGTTTAAAATTAAAAAGCCTCCGATTTGGAGGCTTTTTTTATGAAGAATTGTTTTTCTATTTGAATTGGTGTTCTTTTTTTTTTGAGGATTTGTATTCTTGTTTTTTGTGGATTAGTATTCTTGTTTTTTGTGAATTTGTGTTCTTATTTTTTGTGGATTTGTGTTCTTGTTTTTTGTGGATTGGTATTCTTGTTTTTTTGAGGATTGGTGTTCTTGTTTTTTTGAGGATTTGTGTTCTTATTTTTTGTGGATTGGTCTTCTTGTTTTTTTGAGGATTGGTGTTCTTGTTTTTTTGTGGATTGGTATTTTTGTTTTTTGTGGATTTGTATTCTTGTTTTTTGTGAATTTGTGTTCTTATTTTTTGTGGATTGGTGTTCTTGTTTTTTGTGGATTTGTATTCTTGTTTTTTTGAGGATTGGTGTTCTTGTTTTTTTGAGGATTTGTGTTCTTATTTTTTTGAGGATTGGTGTTCTTGTTTTTTGTGGATTTGTATTCTTGTTTTTTTGAGGATTGAAGTTCTTTAGTATTCCTTATAATGGTGTATTAAAAATAATTTGGGCGTTTAATCCAGCTTTCCGCTATATCTTTTTTTGCTAAGAAAAACCTCTGTGTTATATGTTTCATAAACAAGCAAAAAAAGGATGCCGCTTCAATCTGGAACGCAGGAAAATTATCAATTTAATGGAAGCTCTCTTTTGTCATATATAATAAATGTTTTTTGTCGCCCAGAGGTTAGCGAATGATCTTATCCAAAAGATAGAAAAAGCCTCAAGTTTTTTTAATTAATAAATAGGAGAAAAATCAATAAACAATTTCTTCCCCTTCATGCATTATCGTCAGCCGCTTCGCATCCGATTTTTCGACCCTTCCAATGATTTTTGCCTCTACTCCAAAGCTTTTAGAAATTGAAATTAAATCATTTGCTATTTCTTGCCCAACATACAATTCCATTCTATGTCCCATATTAAACACCTGAAACATCTCTTTCATTTCTGTTTTAGATTCTTCTTGTATCATTTGAAACAAAGGAGGAATTGGAAATAATTGATCTTTTATAATATGCAACTGATCTACAAAATGTAAAACTTTGGTTTGTCCACCACCACTGCAATGAATAATTCCTCCAATTTGATCTCTATATCTTTTTAGAATTTCAGCTATGATTGGCGCATAAGTTCGAGTAGGAGAGAGCACCAATTTTCCTGCATCTATGTCTACATTAGTAATACCTTGAGTTAGTTTTTTGCTTCCTGAATAAATCAAAGATGAATGTATAGAATTATCAAAACTCTCTGGAAATTTAGAAGCAAGATAATTAGAGAAAACATCATGCCGAGCAGAGGTTAAACCATTACTACCCATTCCTCCGTTGTATTCTTTCTCATAATTAGCTTTACCGAAAGAAGCAAGACCTACAATTACTTGGCCTGCGGCAATTTTTTCATTGGTGATTACTTCTTTACGTTTCATTCTACAAGCCACGGTAGAATCTACAATAATGGTTCTTACAATATCTCCAACATCTGCTGTTTCACCGCCGGTAGAATAGATTCCTATTCCTAAACTCCGCAATTGAGCAAGAAAGTTTTCAGTTCCATTAATGATTTCTGCAATCACCTCACCCGGAATTAATTGTTTATTCCTACCAATAGTAGAAGAAAGCAAAATATCTTGAGTTGCTCCCACACACAATAAATCATCTAAATTCATAACAATTGCATCTTGAGCTATCCCTTGCCAAACAGAAATATCTCCTGTTTCTTTCCAATACATATAAGCTAAAGAAGATTTTGTACCTGCACCATCCGCATGCATAATATTGCAATAAGCAGGATCGCCTCCCAATATATCTGGAATAATTTTGCAAAATGACTTTGGAAAAATCCCCTTATCTATATTTTTTATAGCTGCATGTACATCCTCTTTAGTGGCAGAAACTCCTCTCTGCATATATCTAGATGAATTATTCATAAATTACTATTTTTTTGACGAGACAAAAATACTGTTTTAAGAAGATGCAAAACTAGCTTTAAGTCTTAATGATTTTTTTATATTAATGAACCTTAGTGTTTTTAAATCCTAAAAAAAGTTTGATTTGAATTTTAATTTGATTAATCATAAAACACTTAAAACTTAACCTCAAAATAATACCTTTAAAACACAAAAGGCACAAAAATTAAATTGTGCCTTTTGTTTAAAATAATTATTTTTTCTTTTTTACAGAATCCACTTTACTAGGTGGCACAGCGCCTGGAGGCATGGTTTGTATCACAGGTTTATCACCTGGTCTTGTGCCTGCTGGCATCTGAATGATTTTTGGTTTATTATCCACTGGCGGAGTTACAACAGTTGGTTTCGGAGGCTGAACATTCGTTTTTCTCTTTACAGGAACTTTTTGTTCAATTACTTTCGCTTTCACTTTCGGAACATAATCTTCGGAAAGCACGCTGAATTCTGTTCTTCTATTTACTTGATGTTGTTCTTCAGTACATTCTACCCCATCTTTACATTCATTTAATAATCGAGATTCTCCATATCCTTTGGCACTCATTCTTTCCTTTTCAATATCTTTAGAAATTAAATAATCAACAACAGATTGCGCTCTACGTTGAGATAATTCTAAGTTATAGGCTGAGTCTGCTCGTGAATCTGTGTGGGAAGATAATTCTATAGTAATATTTGGATTATCGTTTAATGTTTTTACTAAAGTATCTAATGTAACGATAGATTCAGAACGTAAATCTGCTTTGTTTAAATCGTAATAAATTCCTTTTAATACAATCACAACTGGTATTGGAGCCAATTTGAAATTAACTAAAAAGTCTTTTGATTCTTTCATTCCATCTGTAGTTAAAGAACCCACATCACCAAAAAACTTACTTCTTTGAGCATTTAATTCATAAGTTGTTCTTCTATTCAATTTCATTTTATAATAACCTTTTGCATCGGTTACTGTGCTTATTTCACTTCCATCACTTCCTCTCAAAGTAACTTTCGTATCTGGAAGTACTTTATTATTACCTGCGTGAAAAGCTTTTCCTTCTACATTAAATAAAAATGGAATAGCAGTGGCAGAATAAATATCATCATCACCTTTTCCACCTATTCTGTTGGAGGCATAATATCCTTCTTCTTTATTTTCATCTAAGATTAATCCGAAATCATCTGCTGTAGAATTCATCGGGAATTTTAGATTATTCGCATCTTCAAATTCTCCTTCTGTAAAATCTGAAGAATAAATATCTAATCCTCCTGCACCATCTCTGCCATTACTCGCAAAATATAGTGTTCCACTTTTGTGAATAAAAGGGAAAACATCGTCGCCAGAAGAGTTAATTGAACTTCCTAAATTTTCTACGGTTCCAAAACCAGTTCCAGTTTTAGTTGCTTTATAAATATCTTTTCCACCATATCCACCTGGAATGGTAGAAGAGAAATATAATATGTTTCCGTCTGATGAAATGGAGGGATGTCCAAAAGTAGCAGTCGTATCTGTTCCATCTATTTTTACCAAAGTAGGAAGAGACCAATTAGCACCGTCAAAAATAGTAGCATAAATTTTGCATTCCGATTCTTTTCCTTTATTTCCATTACACTGAGTGTAATAAAGTGTGCTAGAGGCAGCATCGTAAGAGCTTACACCTTCATTGAAACGCGTACTTAAATCCTTAGATAAAAGTGTTGCCTTTCCCCATCGGTTGCTTGTTCCTTTTTGTGCATTGTAAAGATTCAAATATCCTTTTCCTGTCCATTCATATAGGTTTTTTCCCTTTACAGGCTCTCGTGTAGAAGTAAAAATTAGTCCTTTATCAAAAAAAGCAGGAGCAAAGTCAGCCTCTTTAGTATTTAAAGTAGTTTCTGGAAAAACCTCGAAACTAGTTGGTTTCTTTTCCCATTCCATAGCATTCCGAACAGATTGAAGTCCTTTTCTACCGATAGAATCGTTTGGCATTTTCCGAACATATTCTTGAAATTGCTCTAAAGCAAGATCATTTTTTTCGTTGGTTAAATAAGCATTAGCCAAATATAAATTTGCAGTTGGTGTATCTAAACCAGACTTTACTGCTTTGTCATACCAAAGTTCGGCTTGCTTACTATTATTCATTAATCGGTAGCTTTCAGCTATCTTGTAAGTAACCATTTGTTTTTCTTCTCGGCCCTTTACTTTACCTATTGCTTTTTTATATAGCTCGGCTGCGGTAAAATATTTAGAACTATTAAAGGCTTTATCGGCGGCAGTAGTTGCCATTTGCTGTGGTTTACAGGCGGTTAAAAACAAAATAGACGCAAAAATTGCAAAAAATTGTTTTTTTAATAAAAACTTTATCATTGATTGGGAATAGATTATAGGGTCAAAATTTATAAAAAAGGCTTAAATTCAAATATAGATTAATTTTTGAAAACCAAATACAAATAAAATAAAGCGTCAATTTTAGCATAAACAAAAAAAAGCTCCCCTATTCAGAGGGAGCTTTTACTGTGCCAAGGCACTACTTTTTAAACTTAAAGAAAAAAATTAATTTTGTTTGTTGAATTGTTTTACCTCCATTGTTTTACCAAAAGAATCAATTAATTGAACCATAAAAGTTCCGGTGGTAAGATTATTAAGATCAAGATTGATCGTGTTATTTCCAGAAATCAAATCAAAATTTGTATGGATTACTTTTTTACCCGATATATCAAATACAATGATAGTAGCTGTTTCTTCTTTAGTAGAATTTAGATCAATATTTAATTCAGAAGAAGCAGGCACTGGATATAGTACAAATTTACTTATTGTTGATAAAGCTTTACCGTTTTCAAAAGATAAAACAGTAGAGTACGAAAATTTACCATCGAAATCTGTTTGTTTAATTCTGTAGTAAGAAATTCCTAAAAGTGGAGCTACATCTAAAGAATTGTAAGATAAACTTGAAGAACTATTTCCTGCACCTTTTACTTTTGCAACTTCTGCAAAAGATTTTCCATCTTCACTTCTTTCCACGGTAAAGAAATCATTATTTCTTTCCGATGCGGTCACCCAATTTAAAGAAGCATAATTTTTTTCTGTTTTGGCAATTTTAAAAGAAGACATTTGAACTGGTAGTGGACCGAAATAAACTACGCTTAGGTTAGACACTTCTTGTAAATTCTTAGATCCACCAGTTGAACCAGTGATTCCCCAAAATATATTTGCATTATTGTTGAATATTGTATTAACAATATCATTAGTATAAGTGATTCTTCTAGATCCATCAAAGTCAATGGCTAAAACTTTAGAAACATGATCCCAAGTAATCATAACTGAGTAGCGGATGCTATCTTCAACATTTGCTTTAGTTGCGTGCATTTGAACAGCTGGAGCTAATAAAGGAAAACCTCTTGTACCTCGTGTATCTCCATTCTGAACCAATGCCACATGATCAAAGATTGGATCATTTGTGTTTCTGTAGGTATCAAATTCAATAGCTAAAGAAGTAGAAAAATTATTTGCACAATTAGCACTTGCAGCACTTGCATAACAACTAGTTCCAATGCCAAAACCTAAACCTTCTCCATTATTACCTATCATGGTAGTTGTAGGCGTGTTTCCTTGTATTACAAAAGCAGCACCATCGCCCCCAATATCATTATTGCCTAAATACAAATCGTAGTTAATCATAAATGAATTGCTATTTAGATCAACCATTGTATTGCTCCATACTGCACCAGCTATATTATTTTGATTGCTAGTTAATCGATAAGAGTTTGGTAAAGTTGGTGTGCTCGTGTTAGCAGCATTTCCTGCAATTGTATACGTTTGAGCTTGAGTAGTAGAGAGAGCAATAATTAGAGATACTGTTGTTAATAAAGTTTTCATTTTTTTTTCTTTTGAATAGTTAAAAAGTATGATTCAAAAGTGCAGCAAATAGCAAAGCATGTAAATACGAGCAAAAGCGTATTTTTCAATGCGTAGAATTGCACATTAATGGAATAAGTAATTCTACTGATAACTTGCTATTCAGAATAAATAGCAATAAAGAATTATGTGTAAAAACTCCATTAAACTATCAAAATAGCATATTTTTTACTTAGACCCAACTAAGTAAAATGCTTAAAGCTGTTTTATAAATTTAATTTTTTTTGAAATCTTTAAAAATGGAACTATTGCAGATTTTTAGAAAAAGAAAAAAAAAGCTCTTTTTTTCTGCCAAAATTTGAATGTAAAATAATGGATATTTAAAAGCTTACTATCCATTATTGAGTAAGACAAATAGAATTGATATTTTATTTGCCTCCAAAACAAAATCAAAATACTTTGCTATTGATCAACTTATATCTTAATCATTAATAGAAATGAAAAAATTATTTAATCAATATAGATAATGACAGATTGACAATTAGATGTATTTCTCTCCTAAATTCTTTTTCACATCTGCTACTATTTGTTTAATCTGTTGTTCTTCTGTTTTTTTGCACACTAAAAGCACATTATCAGCTTCTACCACTATAAAATCATGCAATCCTTGTAATATTACCAATTTATTAGCTGGCACACTTACCATACAATTAGAAGAATCGTACATCATCACTTTATCCGAGCCAATCACGGCATTGCCAACATAATCTTTTTCTTGAATGGTATATAGTGAACCCCAAGTTCCCAAATCAGACCAGCCAAACTCGGAAGGCATTACAAATACATTTTCCGCCTTTTCCATTATGCCATAGTCAATACTAATATTTGAGCATTGCGAATAGGCCATTTTAATAAATTCCGTCTCACCTGAAGTATGGTAGAATTTACGACCATCCATAAATAAATCATGCATCTCAGGTAAATATTTTTCAAACGATTCTAAAATACTAGTTGCACTCCAAATAAAAATGCCAGCATTCCATAGAAAATCTCCACTTTGAATAAAAGTATTGGCAATTTCTAAGGTAGGTTTTTCGGTAAATGTTTTCACTCGGTGAAAATCATTACCCAAAAGCTGATCGGTATATTGAATGTAACCGTAACCTGTATCAGGTCTGGTAGGCATTATACCTAATGTAAGCAAGCAATTATGCTCTTTTGCAGTATTCAATCCTTTTTCGATAGATTGGATAAAATTATTTTCATCTAAAATTAAATGATCCGAAGGCGCAACTATTATGGTAGCATTCTTATCCATCTTATTTATTTTAAAACATGCATAAGCAATACATGGAGCAGTGTTTTTTGCTACAGGTTCGCCCAAAATCTGATCATTCGCCAAATCTGGTAATTGGTCATTTACCAACTTTCTGTAATATTCATTCGTTACAACGAATATATTCTCTTTCGGACATACCTTTAAAAAACGTTCGTAAGTCTGTTGAATAAGGGTTTTACCTGTGCCTAATATATCTATAAACTGTTTCGGATGAGTGGTTTTGCTTACCGGCCAAAATCTACTTCCAATACCACCAGCCATGATTACTACATAAGTTGATTGATCCATTTCTTATAATGTGTTTTTTTTTGTTACCATTTGAATACAAAAAACAAATAAAACCATTGATTCCTATTCAAAAGCAAATCTATTGTAATTAATAATATATGAGTATCCGTTTAAAACTAATTTTTAAAATTTAGTAAAAAGGGTAATGAAAATTTGGGTAATCTTTAAAGCATTCTTCTTTATCATTTTTTAAAAAGAAACAAAAAGGCTACCCTGTATTTCTTGAAAAAAGAAAGTTTGTTTCTTTTATTGATATTTATAGTGAAAAATCATTTTAAATTAAAAGCGTCATGAATTTTGGATGATTATCAATTTTTAAGTTTTATTGATATTTTAATATAAAAATCATTTTCAGATCTAATCCATCATTATATATTCTTTTTTATTTGAAAACTAGAAAAAAATGCCGCTTTACTTAGAAATAAGAAGTTCTACTATTTAATTATAAAACTTAAAGTCATATTGTTTAGTTTCAAATAGGATTTATTTATTTAAAAATCTTTCAAAATTTTATTTGATATGAAGTTTAAAAACACGACATTCGCGGAAACTGTAAAAATATTGCTTAAAAACTAAGCATACATTCTCAGAGAAATAACAGTCGTCTAATTACTCAAAAAAAATTTATTGAATAAAAAGATGATAAATAAGCTTTATAGTTTATTAAAAAAAGTTAATTTTAGATTGATATTAATTAAAAGTAGAACACCCAATCATAGATGATAGAGGTCAAAAAATTGCTCTTCGATAATCTGCAAAATTTTTTCGGATTCGAGACATTCAAAGGAGAGCAGGAAGAAATTATTACCAACATACTTAATAAAAAAGAGTGTTTTGTGATCATGCCTACAGGCGCAGGAAAATCCATGTGTTATCAATTGCCAGCGTTAATGAATGATGGTGTAGCCATAATCATTTCTCCGCTGATCGCTTTGATGAAAAATCAAGTCGATCAATTAAGAGCTTTTGGAAGCAAAGATAGTATTGCACATTTTTTGAATTCGTCTTTAAATAAAGCCGAGGCCACAAAAGTAAAACAAGATGTTTTGGATGGTGAAACTAAACTGCTGTATGTGGCTCCAGAATCCATGGCGAAATTAGAAAACATCGAATTTCTGAAATCTGCAAACATATCTTTTGTAGCAGTAGACGAAGCTCATTGTATTTCTGAATGGGGTCATGATTTTAGACCAGAATATAGACGTATTCGCCAAGTAATCAGTCAGTTTGGTGATAATATTCCAATTATTGCTTTAACAGCAACTGCTACACCCAAAGTACAACAGGATATTCAGAAAACCTTGCAAATGCAAGATGCAAAGATTTTCAAATCCTCTTTCAACCGACCTAATTTATATTATGAAGTACGACCAAAAGTACAGGTGATGAAAGAAATCATCAAATTCATCAAAGGATTTGAAGGTAAAACTGGAATAATTTATTGTTTAAGCAGAAAAAAGGTAGAGGAAGTAGCCGAAGCATTGAATCTGAATGGAATCAAAGCTTTGCCTTATCATGCTGGTTTGGATCCTAATACAAGAAGCGATACGCAGGACAAATTCTTGATGGAAGATGTGGATGTGATTGTAGCAACTATTGCTTTTGGAATGGGAATAGACAAACCAGATGTTCGATTTGTTATTCATCATGATATTCCAAAAAGTTTGGAAGGCTATTATCAAGAAACTGGAAGAGCTGGTAGAGATGGTGGCGAAGGACACTGTTTAGCCTTTTATTCGGTAGATGATATAACTAAGCTTGCCAAGTTTATGAAAGATAAGCCGGTAGCTGAACGTGAAATTGGTACCCAGATTTTAAAAGAGGTAATAGAATACTCAGAATCTTCTATTTGTAGACGAAAACAAATTCTACATTATTTTGGAGAGGTTTTCGACGAAGAAAAATGCCATAAAATGTGTGATAATTGCCGCTATCCTGTACCTCGTTTTGATGCAGAAGTGGAATTAAAAACACTATTAGTATTAATTAAAGAAGTAGGAGACAAATTTACTTCAGATCAACTTTTAAATGTGATAATGGGAGTGGAAAATCCATTTGTTCTAAGTTACGAACATGAAAAATTGGATATTTTTGGTGAAGGAAAAGAAAAAGGAGAAAAAGTTTGGGAATCTGTAATTCGCCAAGCAGTATTAAATGGATACTTAATTAAGGAAATCGAAAATTATGGTTTATTGAGATTGAGTAATACTGGATTGATATTTATCGATCATCCTCAGCCCATTTTATTTGCACTCAACCGTGATTATGATAAAATAAGAGAAGAGGAAGAGGAAATTTCTCAAGCTGGAAAAGCATTTGACGAAGTTTTATTCAAAATGTTGGTAGATTTAAGAAAAAGAGTTGCAAAGGAGAAAAAAATGCCTCCAGCAATGATTTTTCAAGATATTTCTCTACAAGAAATGACTACCTATTATCCAACCAGTGAGGATGAATTGGTAAAAATATCTGGAGTAGGAACCGGTAAAGCCATTAAATTTGGAAAACCTTTTATTACGCTGATAGACAAATATGTAGAAGAAAACGAGATTGATAAACCACAGGAATTTATAGTAAAGTCTGCTGTAAATAAATCTCAATTGAAAGTTTCCATTATTCAAAATATAGATCGAAAAATATTGTTAGATGATTTGGCGAAATCTAAAGGAATTTCTTTTGAAGATATTTTGCAAGAAATAGAATCTATTGTTTGGTCGGGTACTAAATTGAACATTTCTTATTTTATTGATGAAATGATAGATGAAGATCGGCAAGAAGAAGTTTTCGATTATTTTAAACAAACAGAAAACGATGGAATTGATGAAGCCCTAAAAGAGTTAGGAGAGAATGATTACACTCGAGAAGAAATTCAATTGATGCGAATTAAATTCATGTCGGATTTAGGAAATTAAAATTCCTTTTAAAAAATATAAATTATGATTCCAAATATTCCAAAATTATCACATACAGAAAGCGGAAATTTCTTTATCATGGCTGGTCCATGTGCTATAGAAAGTGAAGAAATGGCGATGAAAATTGCAGAACAAATAAAAGAAATGAGTGATCGCTTATCGATTCCTTTTATTTTTAAGGGATCTTATCGAAAAGCAAATCGCTCACGGTTAGATTCTTTCACTGGTATTGGAGATGAAAAAGCGTTAAAGATTTTACAAAAAGTAGGGTTAGAATTTGGCCTACCCACCGTTACTGATATTCACGAAAGTGGAGAAGCTGCTATGGCAGCAGAATATGTTGATATTTTGCAAATACCTGCTTTCTTATGTCGGCAGACAAGTATTTTGGTTGCTGCCGCCAAAACCGGCAAATTTGTAAACATTAAAAAAGGTCAGTTTTTATCAGCTGGAGCTATGAAATTTGCTGTAGATAAGGTTTTGGAATCTGGAAATAAAAATGTTTTACTTACAGATCGAGGCAATATGTTTGGCTACCAAGACATGATTGTAGATTTTAGAGGAATTCCAGAAATGCAGCAAACCAATAAAGTTCCTGTGATTATGGATGTGACACATTCTTTGCAACAACCAAATTCTGAAAGTGGTGTGACGGGTGGCAAACCTGCCATGATTGAAACAATAGCAAAAGCCGCTATTGCTATTGGAGCAGATGGTTTATTCATCGAAACTCATCCTGATCCAAAAAATGCAAAATCAGATGGTGCCAACATGCTTCCATTAGATCAGTTAGAAAATTTGTTGAAGAAATTAATTAGAATTCGTCAAGCTATTTTATAATGTCGGCTTTTGAGTCTTTTCAAGCATTAGAAATAAGAGTTGGTACCATTCAAAAAGCAGAAATTAATATTAAAGCAAAAAAGCCAGCTTATATTTTAGAAATTTCTTTTGGTGAGTTTGGAACAAAAAAAAGTTCTGCTCAGATCACAGAAAATTATTCCTGCGAAGAATTAATCGGTAAACAAATAATTGCCTTAATAAATATTTCAGCCAAAAAAGTGGCAAACGTTATTTCTGAATGTCTAGTTCTAGGCGTTGTAGGAGATATAAGCGGCGTGGTTTTATTGCGACCAGATATAAAAGTAATGGATGGTTACAAAATTTCTTGATTACTAACATTTCCACATGATCATATCATAACATATAGTTAACCTAGAATTGACTTTCGAGATTTACTTTGTGCCTGTCTTAAATAAATTAATTAGGTAAAACCAAAAATTTTAATGACATTAATCATTTTACCATCAAATAAATTTTTTCTCTTTAATTCAAATTGTACCTAAAATGATCGAAAAAAAAAGAAAAGTAGACGTGGTTGTAATTTCGGATGTGCATTTAGGTACTTATGGGTGTCATGCAAATGAATTGCTCAGATATTTAAAGAGCATTAAACCAAGAGTTTTGATTTTAAATGGGGATATTGTAGATATTTGGCAGTTTAGCAAAAGATATTGGCCAAAATCACACATGCAAATTGTGAAACAGTTAACTTCCTTTCTTTCCAAAAACATTAAGGTTTATTACATTCCAGGAAATCACGATGAGCTTTTTAGAAAATTTGTCGGATTTAAAATGGGTAAGTTCAAAATTGTAAATAAAGTAGTTTTAGATTTGGATAATGGAAAACGTGCTTGGATGTTTCACGGGGATGTTTTTGATGTCACGATGCAACATTCAAAATGGCTCGCTAAAATGGGTGCGGTAGGATACGATACATTAATATTGATCAATAGTGTAGTAAATTGGATTTCAGAAAAAATGGGTTATGGGAAAATTTCATTATCCAAAAAAATTAAGAATAGTGTAAAAGGTGCAATAAAGTTTATTAGCGATTTTGAAAAAATTGCAGCAGATATAGGAATAGAAAGTAAATATGATTATGTGGTATGTGGTCATATTCACCAACCAGAAATACGAAAAATAACCAATGATTTTGGTGAAATTATGTATCTAAACTCAGGAGATTGGATAGAAAACCTAAGTGCTTTGGAATATAATGAAGGACAGTGGAAAATTTATCGTTATCAAGAAGATGCAATAGCAAAATCAATTATTATAGAAGAGGATAATGAAGCCTATTTAAATTCTGGTCAAATTTTCGATAATTTGATGACAGAATTTAACATACCGAAAAATCCAGAAAAAAATTCTTCATCATAGATAGAATTTAAAAAAATTCACAAACAATAATTTTATTTAAATCATGTTCAATAGTGAAAATTTAACTTTACATTAATTAATATTTAAAACAATTTTAAATTTTAGAATAATAGCCATTTTTTTAGCTTTGCCTAAACCAAATAAAAAACCATGTCAGAAGTTGCAGAATTAAAATTAGGAGATAAGACGTATATATTACCCATTACAACTGGATCAGAAGATGAGAAAGCAATAGATATTTCTAAATTAAGAGATGATACCGGTTACATTACCATCGATACAGGTTTTAAAAACACAGGATCTACGAAAAGTGCAATAACATTTTTAGATGGAGAATTGGGAATCCTGAAATACAGAGGATATCCAATAGAGCAATTAGCAGAAAAATCTACTTTCATAGAAGTGGCTTATCTTTTAATTTACGGCAATTTACCAAAGGAAGAAGAATTAAAAGGTTTTTCAGATAAAATTGCTCGTCATACACTCATTCATGAAGACATGAAGAAGTTTTTTGACGGTTATCCTTCTAATGCACATCCAATGGGGCAATTATCCTCTTTGGTTTGTTCTTTATCTTCCTTTTATCCAGAATCATTCAATCCAAATCCTACACCAGAGGATTTTAATTTGACCATGATTAAGTTGATAGCTAAAATGTCAACGATAGTATCATTTATTTATAAAAAATCTATTGGGCATCCAATTATTTATCCTCAAAATAAATTGGATTATGTATCCAATTTCTTAAATATGACTTTCGGTCATCGTACTGAGGAATATAAAGTTGATCCAGTTATTGTTCACGCATTAAACGTGTTGCTAATTCTTCATGCAGATCATGAACAAAATTGTTCTACTTCTACAGTAAGAATGGTAGGTTCATCTGATTGTAATTTATATGCATCTATAGCTGCTGGAATTTCTGCTCTTTGGGGTCCATTGCATGGCGGTGCAAACCAATCTGTGATTGAGATGCTTGAAGAAATCAGAAAAGATGGTGGAGATACCATGAAATGGATCAATAAAGCTAAAGATAAAAATGATCCTTTCCGTTTGATGGGTTTTGGGCATCGTGTATATAAAAACTTCGATCCAAGAGCGAAAATCATTAAAGATGCTTGCGACCAAGTATTAGCAAAACTAGGTGTAGTAGATCCAATTTTAGATATTGCCAAAAAAATGGAGGAAATTGTATTAGCGGATCCTTATTTTGCTGAAAGAAAATTATATCCAAATGTGGATTTCTATTCTGGAATTATTTACAGAGCTATTGGATTTCCGACAGATATGTTCACCGTCTTATTTGCATTAGGAAGATTGCCAGGTTGGATTGCACAATGGAAAGAAATGCGCGATAATAATGAACCTATCGGTCGTCCACGCCAGGTTTATGTAGGCGAAACCCACAGAGAATACTCAGATATAAATAGAAGATAGTTTTTTAAGAGTGTATAAATTGGAAAAGCGACTTTAGGGTCGCTTTTTTTGTTTTGGATATTTTAAATAATCCTGTTTAGTAACTTAGATTTGAAATTGGCAATATTTTGCTATCATTTTTTAAAGGATAAAACTTTATTTTTTTTATTTTAATTAAAAATTTAATAAAACATTTAAACTTAGAATAATTCAAATAATCTATTTGCAAACTAGAAATGGGTAAATCTATTTTAATTATTTCTCTTGAGAATTTTATTGATTAATTCATAAAATTTATTTATAAATAGTTTAACTAATCATTTTTAATTTAAATAATTTATTAAAACCTAATTTATTTTTATAGATAATAAATCAGAAAATAGAAAAGTAAATAGTCTAGAGTTTTTAGGCTATAAAAACTTTTATATAAATTTTAAACAAAAAAAAGACCAGCGCAATGGCTGGTCATTTATCTGGCGGAGAGTGGGGGATTCGAACCCGCGGACCTGTAACAGTCAACAGTTTTCAAGACTGCCGCAATCGACCACTCTGCCAACTCTCCGTTGCAAAAGTACAAATCGAAGCGATATTCGCAAACATTAATAAAAAAAAGATATAAGATGCACATTATTAGAAACTAATCTTTCAAAAACACGGGATTATCCCTTAATTTGTTCCTTTGTGGCGGGGGAGAAGGAGGCACAAAAGTTCTTTTTGAGATGTCGATACTCGCATTTAATTCGAATCCAACTAAGATTATAAGTGAATTTACATACAACCAAATCATAATTACAATCAAGGTTCCTATAGAACCATAAAGCTTATTATACTGTCCAAAATTATTAATATAATAAGAAAAACCTATAGATGTAATAATGGCTAATAATGTAGCTAATAAGGAACCAGCTGACAAAAATCTCCATCTTTTAACTGTAGCTGGTCCGTAATAATATAAAAGTGAAATAGCTGTAAAAAACAAACCAAAAATTACAATCCATTTTATGATTAATAATAGTTGAACTAATGGCAACCAACTAATAAATTCTAACGATTGCAAATAGCTAATTATATATTCTCCAACTACTAATACAGTTACACCGGTAATTACAACCATAGAAACCATAAACGTAAGCATAGTAGCTATCAATCTTTTCTTTAAACCTGTTCTTGTTTCTTGAACTAATGATGATTTATTAAATGCATTCATTAAAGAATAAACTCCATTTGTAGAAAAGAATAAGGCTAATAAAAATCCTACTGAAAGTAGTTCTCCATTTTTAATTTTAATAATATCCATCAAAGTCATTTTGGCGGCTTCAAATGCATTATTTGGAAGTATTTCAGCTAATAGCTCCAATAATTGATCTTGGAAATTATTTACAGGAATGTAAGGTATAAGGGTAAACAAGAAAATAATCGCAGGAAAAATTGCCAATAAAAAATTAAAGGCAAGTGATGTAGCTTTTACGTTGATGGATTCTCTTTGCATTTCTTTTACAAAAAATGTTGCAACATTGTAAACAGGTATTTCACTACCTGGAAGTTTTAGTTTTTTCAGCCATAATTCAAGTAGTAAATAGGGTTTACTTCGGAAAACTAACCTTTCTAACCATTTCATCTATTGCAAATTACTTTTATTATTTGAATAATTATGAAGTATAATGTTTACTTATAGATTCAATAAAAATCTCTGGTGGCCGACAGATTTTTCGCGTTTCTTTAGATATAAATACCAAAGTGGTAATTGCAGTTGTCAATAAATCATTCTTCTCATTATATATTTCATAATCAAAAACGATTTTACTAGATGGAATTTTTTTAACTGTGATTTTTATTCTAAGTAAATCATCATACAAAGCTGGTTTAAAATACTTAATAAATAAATCAACTACAGGCAACATAATTCCTTTTTCCTCAAAACCCTTATAGGTGAAACCTAAACTTCTAAGCATTTCTACTCTAGCTACCTCCAAATACATTGGATAATTTCCATAGTAAACATAAGCCATTTGATCTGTTTCTGCATATCTTACTCTTATGTTGGTTTCAAAAATATACATGATAAATTGGTAATTTGTTTAAATTAAATTCCTCTTTCGTTTAATGCTTTTTGAAATTTACGGGCATTAACTAGATGTTGATTAAAGTTTTCAGCAAAATTATGATAACCAGAAAAATCTTCTTTTGCACAGAAGTAGATATAATTATGTTTCTTGTAATTTAATACCGCGTCAACAGCATTCACAGAAGGCATACTAATAGGACCAGGAGGCAATCCTTTATAAAAATAAGTGTTGTAAGGTGAATCATAACTCATCATTTTACCCTTTACTCTTTTTATGGTAAAATCTCCAACTGCAAAAATCACAGTTGGGTCTGCTTCAAGTTTCATATCTCTAGCTAAACGATTTAAATAAACCCCTGCTACTGTACTCATCTCGTCCTTTTTATTTGTTTCCTGATTTACAATCGAAGCTAATATGCTCACCTCTGCCCGTGTCATTTTTAAATTCGCTGCTTTTTTCTCTCTCTCTTCCGTCCAGAATTTTTCGTATTCCTTATTCATTTTTTTGAAAAAAGTAAGCGCATCTGTATTCCAATATAATTCATAAGTATTTGGAATAAACATAGTATAAGCAGTTTTTGGTGTTAGATTAAAAGAGTCTAGATATTCTTTATCATCCAATATTTTATTTAATTCAGAAGATTTGAATTCGAGCTTCTCATCTACATAATCAGCAAATTCCTTTTGCAATCTGATTCCATTGAAGGTGAGTTTTACAGGTTCTTGCATTCCAGATTTTAATAATCCTACCAATTGCCGATTGTTCATTCCAGATTTTAAGCGATATTTTCCCGCTTTTACTTTTTGGGTATAGTCCATTAAATCTGCTGTAAAAGCAAAACTTTCAATATTTATTACCAGCTTTTGTTGTTTTATAATACCTAAAACATCATCAAAAGTGGCATTTGTAGGAATATAGAGATACTCTTTTTGATCTTTATATTGTGCAACATTGGATTGAAATATTTTTCGATAATAATTATAAGCAGTAAGCAAACCTCCTAAAAACGATATAATTATAAATACAATGATTACTTTTTTGAAAAGACTACTACTTTTCTTTGGCGGAGTTTTTTTCTTCATATTAAATTAAACTCAAGACTTAATTAGGATATTATCTTTAATTTGAATTGATTTTATTTTTCAAATCTAATGCTTTTTTATTCGTTGGATTTTTTGCTAAAATTTGATTTAAATATTTTTTAGAATCTATTTTATTATTACCCATTGCCTTTATATATGCCATATTTAAAAGTGCATTTTCATAATCTGGATCAATTTGCAAGGATCTTTTAATTAAACTTTCTGCTTCTGATACTCGATTGGTATTCATGTAAATATATCCTAGATTCCCTAAAGCTAAAGCATGTTTTGGATTTTCTTTTATCACAAATTCAAATATTTTTTGTGCTTCATCTATTTTTTTTAATTCTAATGCACAGGCTGCCAATTTATTATTAAAGTCAAGATTTAAAGGAGCTAATTTAACAGCTTGACGATAAAATATATATGCTTTGTCTGTATTTTGAGACTTACTGAATGCTTCACCAACTCGGTATGCATCCCAAGCCTGATTTATTTTTTCAGGATTCTCATTGATCATCCTATCAGAAATTGCATTCGTGTTTCCTCGTAAAAAATTCAAACGAATAAAATTACTTAGCCAGCCAGTAGAGTTTTCCGGAATTTTTGACAAATATTTAGCACCAGAGTCTAGATAAAATTTTTCTTTACTAAATTTTTCAAAATAAGATAAATAAGCCTCAGTAATAGTTTCTATATCGGGTTTTGGATTATTAATAGCAGCTAATCCTACAAACTTTTTAATAGCTGTAGTTTGCTCATTCTTTAATTTAATTTGAATTCTATGATCATGAACGGTGACATGTGGAATATCTATTGTTCCTGTTTTAGGCATGTGACAAGTCCAACAATTATCATTGCTTATTTTTCGTATACTCAATTTCTCTGTGCAATCAGAAATTTTTGTAGTAGCATTTGGACTGTGACAATTTTTGCAAGCATTATTAAAAACATCATTTTTTGTTGCTTTTACACTTACATGTGGATTATGACAACTTATACAGGTTAATGAACTTACCGTTTCCGTAGTGACTAAACTATTATCATATTTCTTTTTATTGACATTTATTTTCCGTTTTGTGCTTTCTACGAAACATTTACTTTGCTGCAATCTATCGGCATGAGATGCCATAATAAACTCATTATCATTACCTTCATACCTAGGAAGAAATATATTCATGTAATCAGATAAAGGTTTTCCTGGTTTATAATCAAAGAAAGTTTTACCTGGTTTCAAAACTGCATTCCCTTGTAAATGGCATCGTTGGCATAAATCTATTTGTAAATTATAAGAAAGTTTTTTTGGATTTACAATCGTGTAATCAATATTTTTTGCTGTATCTACTATTATTCCTTTCGACTTTTCTATTGCATGAATCTGTCCCGGTCCATGACATCTTTCGCAATCTATTCCTTGTAAAACACTCACAAATTTATTTTCTGATCCTTCCACAAAATCGGGGTATGCATTGTGGCAACTCATACATTCTAATTCTATTTTTCTGCTGAAACGATTGTTTTCTCCATTTTCAAATCCTGGTGGCAAATCCCATTTTCCCTTTTGTGTGTAAAACGTTAAAGGCATTTGGGTGAAATATCCATTTTCTTCCATCATATGCGAATTGGTATGTTGACCAGAACCAACAATATAATCCACTTTTTCCACTCTACTATAAGTTGTATCTTTTCCTTTCAGACGATATTCTTTAATGTAAAAAGAATCACCAACCCAATAAGGATGGTAATAAAAATCGCTAAATTTATCATAAACCACATCATGACCACTAAACTTTGCTGAACTTTTCATTTTGGTAGCGGCACCAAAAGATTTGCCCATTCCAGTTTCTATAAATGTTTTGTAAATATCATTATGGCAAGCTCTACAAGTTTGCATTCCCGTATATTTTGCTGTATCAGAATGATTTAAATAGGTATTAGAAACTGGAACTTTTTTCTCCTCCTTTGTTTTATTACAAAAAACAGAAGAAATGCAAATAATAGCAAACAATAAAAGCAAAGTAAAAATAGAAATTCGTTGTTTGCTTTTAATCATAAATATTATTCAGATCGGTTAAAAGCAACTAACCCACCAGTTAAATTTTTAACCTGAGTAAAACCATTTTCAATTAATATAGCTTGAGCGGTAATACTTCGTATTCCATGCTGGCAAACTACAATTATTTCATCATAAAATAAATCTTCCAAAATATCAGATTCTGGGTTTAAAGATTGTAAAGGCATATTTATTCCTCCAATATTAAAGGTGGAAAATTCTAAAGGTGTGCGAACATCTAGAATAAAAACTTCCTCATTTTTCAATTTATTCTTTAATTCTTCACTACTTATTTCATTCATTTGAATTCAATTTTATAAATTTTGATCTAAAAATTCTACCGCTTTTATCTTTTGCATCAATAAAATAAAGGCCCGATTTAAATTCAGAAACATTTATGTTTTGATTTTCCAAAGATTCTGTTTGATAAATTAATTGACCATTTAAATTAAATATACTAAGCAATTGAATCTCGTTTTGGTTTGGACTTTCGAAAGTTAAAATTTCACTTACAGGATTAGGAAAAACTTTTAATTTTCCAATTTCTGAAATTTCATTTATTCCACTTACCAAATCAGTGCTCTCACTGAAAATTGGTCTAATCATAATTGAACCTGGAAAAAGGGTATTATCCCATATGCCTGTGGTGTTTTTGAAAATATATTGGCTATTATCTTTGTTTGCATCAAAACCTATATTCAATTGATCGATCGAGTTTTGAATCCAGCCGACATAAAAAGTACCGCTTAAAACCACAGGTCTAGCTAAGTCATAACGAACAAAACCATCTAAAGAACCACTATATTGAGGATTTTTATTAATGAAAGTATCAATTGGAGGTGAAATTAAATCCTTCCAAATCGCAATACTAAAAGTTCTCTGAGATACGTCTTTATCCAATTGCGTGAAAAACATATCTACAGCTCTCAAAGTATCTGGATTATTTAGTTGAAACTGATAGGCGAGTCTTGAACCAGTAGATTCCAACCCATAATTAGCTTCTGCCGAGCCATCATCATAAGCATAGTAATTATAAAAATTTTGTTTACGTAAAACGGTGTCATTTTGCGGGTATAAATCTGCACTGTTTTGTAAATCGACTTTTAAATTAATTACTTTTCTTAATTCATTATTAAATGGTGGGAGTGGAAAAGTACCATAGGTTTTATTTTGAATACTTAATGGATTTAATAATAATCCTTCACCGGGGTAAGTAAATAATATATTTCCTGTTTGAGCATCTATTGGAAAATATCGAATGTTGGTTAGCGATTTTGGATCGGTAAAGTTATTTCTAATATCAAATCCAGTTCCTTTCAAATCAGTAGAATTTACTTGATTCCATGGCATAGATTCATATTTTATCAAAATAGATTCTGGAAAACTGGAGATAGCAATGTCATTTAAATTATTTGGATTGCCATCTTTCCGATCTAACTTTACATAATCTAAATGCCAATGGTCATTGTTTCCAGTTCTATTTGCATAATTCATAAACCTGAATTGGAATCCATCTTTTAAAAAAGCAGAATCTTTAATCGTAATGTTTACTAAAAGAAAATCGGTATTGTATAAATTTCTGAAATTAGTAAAACTACTGCCTTTAATTTTATAAACCCTATTCCATGTATTTGTTATTGGATTTTTAAAATCTACTAAAAAAGAGTCTTTTGCAGCAGGTGAAAAAAAACTTTTTCCTTGGGGTTGAATATAAAAGCTCAAATTAATGGAATCCCCGAGCTGGTATTTGCCTAATTTTAAAGGAATCGAAGTAAGAGTATCTGCAATTCCATAAACATTTAATATCCCAAATTTATAAGCTTTTCCAAATCCATTTAATCCATCAAAAGTTGCAACACCCAATGATAATGGATTTATCGGAAATCCATTATTGATAAAAACCAATCTATCAGTCCAGCGATCTTGTGAAGGAAGCACAAAAGAATCAGAAAAATCATCAAAAAATGGAAGGGTATCAGACAGATTTTTTTTTAATGTTGTAGAAAGTTTAACAAATTCAACAGCAGAATTATTTTTTAATGGTGTTAATCTTTCTTGAGAAAAAGATAAACTGGAGTAAATTATTAAAATAAGAATAAAAAAGATTGCCCTTAAAAATAATGGTTGATTCAATTTTAATTGTATAGAATTTAGCATTTACTGGATGGATAAAAATAAATAACGCTTGAGATTCTCCAAGCGTATGATGAAATTTTTAAAGAAAAATAAGTTTTATTCATTCCCTAAAATAATATTTACAACCGCCCCTTGATCAATAGTAACGACAGAATCTGCTAAAAAGACTGGATTTTGTTCAAATATAGTAGCGTTGAGGCTATCTGTTGTTCCACTTTTTAAACTCACCGTTCCTAAATTTAATTTTGAACCTTGTAATACAAATACGGCTTCGTCTAATGTTAAACCAATTAAATTCGGAATAGGAACTTTAGTATCTCCATATCCATCTCCCAAAATTAAATCAATAGTAGATCCCTTACTAACGGATTGACCTTTTTGAATTTCGTTTCCATCCAGCATTACACCGATTACTGCATCTTTTGCTAAGTTGGGTTTGTAAATTAAATTTCCAATCTCAAATCCGTAGCTTTTAAGTATTGCGCTAGCTTCTCTAAGTGGGACATCACTCAGATCAGGAAACTTTATTTTAGGTAAAACATTGGAAACTATCATTAAATAAATTCTTCTGTTTTTTTTCACAATTGAATTGGGCAGCGGGTCTTGTTCTAAAACAATTCCTGGATCTTGATTTACTGCAAAACTCGAATCTATTTCGTACCTAAATCCTGCATTTTCTAAGGTTTTTATGGCATCCTGTATTTTCATTCCTTTCAATTCTGGTACAGGTACCGTTTCTCCATTTCCGGTATATTGGTTCAAACCAAAGTATAAAAGTGTGAAAAATGTAATTACAGAAAGAATAGCTATAATTAGATTTTTTCGGAATTGTGGAGATGCCAAAAAGGCAAAAAATTTGATCATGTATTAAATAGAGTAAATCAATAGAAATTAAAAAGTAAGACGATGCGAATCTCAAAAATAGCACAAAATGTAAATTATCTACATAAGAGATAAACCTTTATTTTTATTATTGCCCTAAGCTTGCAAGCCGAAACATAAATTATGAAAAAAATAGCCCTTATAACTGGAGGTTACACAGGAGAATCTGTAATTTCTTACAAAAGTGCAGCCGTAATTCTTCAAAACTTAGACAAAACTAAATTTGAAGTTTACACAATTACTATTATTCCAGAAAAATGGTTTTATACAAATGAACAAGGAATAGAATTTTTGGTAAATAGAAATGATTTTACCCTAACGATAAATAATAAGTTACTAAAGTTTGATGTTGCTCTTATAGCAATTCATGGAAATCCAGGTGAAGATGGAAAATTGCAAGGTTATTTTGATATGTGCGGAATCCCTTATACTTCCTGCAATGCTTTGACTTCTGCATTGACAATGAATAAATATTTTACCAAAAAAGTGGTAAAAGAAATTGAAAATTTACATCTTTCTAAATCAATAAGATTGGTAAAAAATAGAGATTTCAAATTAGAGGAAATTCTTCAAAAACTTCAATTACCATTATTTATAAAACCAAATAGTGGGGGCAGTAGCATAGGTATGAGTAAAGTGAAAGTGAAGGAAGAGTTGGAATTTGCTATTCAGAAGGCATTTTTGGAGGATAAAGAAATTCTAATAGAGGAATTTATTTCTGGTAGAGAGTTTACCGTAGGAATTTACAAAAACCAAAATGAAATCATCGTTTTACCCATAACAGAAATAATTAGTAGCAAAGAGTTCTTTGATTTTGAAGCTAAGTATACAAAAGGTGTCAGTGAAGAAATTACTCCTGCCAATCTTTCTGAAGAAGTTAGAATTAATGTAGATAAAATAGTTAGAGAGGTGTATTTAGAATTAAATTGTTCGGGAATTGTACGAATTGATTTTATACTGAAACAAACTAATAATGATTTTTATTTTATTGAAATAAATACAGTTCCAGGGCAATCAGAAAATAGTATAGTGCCGCAGCAGGTACGAGCATCAGGCATAAAAATGAGCGATTTTTATGCTGAATTAATTAATAATGCAATTTTAGATTTTGCTAAATAGAATACCTTTCGAGTATTTTTTCTGGAATCTGAATAGACCTTCCAGTTTTGGTAGAAACCATTACATAATGAAACTCACCTGAACTACATAGTTTTGAATTGTTTTTTTTAATAATTTCAAAATAAACTACCACACCGTTTTTCAATACTTCTTTAATTCCAGTTTTTACGATAAACCAATCTCCTAAACCTAAAGGTCGCTTATATTCAATCATTGCCTTGCTTACCACCCAGCCATAATCTAGTTTTATAAATTCTTCCATGCTCATTCCATAATTTTTTTCCATCTGGTCATATCTGGCAGCCAATACATAATCGAAATATTTACTGTTATGAACGTGTTGATTCATATCTATATCATCTGGACGCACACGCATTTCTGTTTCGAAAACGGAATAATTTATCATAAAAAGGAAAAAAATAAATCGCAAAAACCAAAAAAATGCTTTTTTTTTGGAAAAAATTGATAAGCAAAAATAGGTTCTTCAAAATTGGTTTTAAATATTATTTGTTAATAACTGAAAAATTTTAGTAAAAAAATTAGAAAACAAATTATAAACACATTTTTGAACAAAATCCTAAGGTGAATAAAATGTGGATAAGTATTATCTCTAGGTTAATTAATTGTTAAGAAATTAATGAAAAAAGTCTTTGTTTGTAATGGGATGACTCCTATATTTATTCAACAAGTAAGAGATAAAAAACAGCAATAAAAAATTAAAAATCTAAGGTTAAGAGTTCGAAAGAATTAATAAACTATGAAATAAATTTTTGAACTGCCGATTAAATTTAATGAGTTCGCTCAAAAAAGCTAGTCAGAATCATGATATAAAATTCGAAAGAATAAATATCCACTGTAATGTTTTCCAACAGTAGCTTGGCATCCTTCCGAGCCATTGGTTTAGAAACGATGTTAAACGGAAATATAATTCAACCGAATTATATTTCCGTTTTGTTTTATAAGGGTTTATGGTCAAATTTTTATAAACCCAATTCTAGCAAAAAAATCTTTTTGATAAACTTTTCCACAAACGATGGAGAATAATTTTTATACAGTATAATTGTTTCCCGATGGGTAAGGGCAAAAAAGCTCCAACACAACAATCGCTATTGTAAGCAAACTATGTTGAAAAATTCCAAAAAATCGGAAAAAAAAGAAAGAAAAATCTTTGTTTTAGATACCTCCGTAATACTTTACGATCATAACGCCTTCAATAATTTTCAAGAACATGACGTGGCATTACCCATTCAGGTTTTAGAAGAATTAGATAATTATAAAGCGGGAAACGAAACTAGAAACTTTGAAGCCCGGAGTTTTATTCGCTATATCGATGATCTTTCTAAAGATGTTCTGATCAGCAATTGGTTTCCGTTAAAAGGAAATGGAAAAGGCAGTTTTAAAGTAGTTCTGGATGTTCAATTTTTGGAAAATGATGCAGAAAAAATTTTTGGTGACGGAAAATTCGATCATCGAATATTAAATGCTGCTCTGTCTCTCCAACAAGAATATCCAGAAAGAAAAGTAATTCTTGTTTCTAAAGATATTTGTTTGCGTTTAAAAGCAAAAGCTCTAAATCTGAATGCAGAGGATTATGAAACAGGAAAAATTAAAGAAATTGAAAAACTTTACACGGGCAAAACAACAATTAGCGATGTTCCAGATAAAGTTTTAGATGATTTGTTACAAGATGGTTTTGTAAAACCAGAAAAACTTAAACTTAAAAATGTAAAAAGCAATCATTTTTTTATACTAGAAAATGAATTATATGCTATTCCTGCATTTTATAATGCAGAAAAAAAAATCATCGAACATGTTCAAGAAACAGGCATTTTTAATATTTTCCCAAGAAACATGGAACAAGCATTTGCAATTCATGCACTTCTTGATCCAAATATCAAACTAATTACCATTCAAGGAAATGCAGGAACTGGAAAAACATTATTGGCTTTAGCAGGTGCTTTAGAACAAAGAAAAGCATTCCGTCAAATTTATATTACCCGACCAATTGTGCCTTTAAGCAATAAAGACATAGGTTTTTTGCCAGGTGATGTAAAATCCAAACTAGATCCTTACATGGCTCCACTTTGGGATAATTTAAAATTCATTAAAGATCAATTGTCCGACAAAGACAGAGCCTCCATGAGATTGGACGAAATGGTAGAAACTGAAAAAATAGCCATAGCACCTTTAGCTTTTATTAGAGGTAGAACCTTGACTAAAATATTTTTTATAGTAGACGAGGCTCAAAATCTTACTCCACATGAAGTGAAAACCATTATTTCTAGAGCTGGTGAGGATACAAAAATAGTTTTCACTGGAGATATTTATCAAATAGATACTCCGTATTTAGATTCTCAAAGCAATGGATTGTCTTATTTAATTGATAAAGTTAGAGATCATCCGCTTTATGCTCACATTACTTTACAAAAAGGAGAAAGAAGCGAATTAGCTAATCTTGCAAATGATTTATTATAGGAATAAGATTGATTTAAAGTTTAAAAAACTGAGTACAGAGGTTTTTATCAATTTAATGGAATAAAAAATAAATTATTGAAAATAACTGAAATTAAAACGAGTTTCGTGATAAAAATGAGATAAAATTTAATGTATAATTGTGTAATTAAACAAAATAATTCTATCATATCTTGATTGCCTCCTTGAATCACAATACTGCAATTATTTTATTTTCTCGTTCTGTAGAAGCAGAAGCTAGAGAAAAAAAGTTTATTGAATCAGTTGGCAAAAAGATTCAAAAACGAATTGCTTCCACTTTTATTAATCATACTAAAAGCATTTGCCAAAAAAGTGAATTAACATTTTTTATTTCTGACGAAAAATCTCAACGAGGCTCCAATTTTGGTGAACGAATGTCTTTTGCAATCGAAGATGTTTTTGAAAAAGGATTTGAAAATGTAATTGTAATTGGAAATGATTGTCCAACAATTTCGACTTCTGATATTTACAGCGCAGCTCTTTCTTTAAGTACTGGAAATTCAGTAATTGGACCTGCTTCTGATGGTGGAGTTTATCTTTTTGGAATAAACAGAAAAAACTTTTCAAAAGAAAAATTCACCAATCTTACTTGGCAAACTAGTAATCTTGGTCTTTCGCTTGAAAACTACTTAAAGCAAGAAAATAGTAGAATTGATTATTTAAAAGAAAAATCAGATGTTGATAATCTTTTGTTTATTAAAATTTCAGAAATAAAAAGAATAAAAATATCAATTGCTCGTCTGTTAATTTCTATTTTGTCTAGTTTTTCTCAAAAGAAATATACTGAAGATTTACTAATTCTAAATCCAGTTTTTCTAACTATTCCTAAATTTCGGGGCCCCCCGACTTTCTAATTCCCTTAAATATTTTCAATTTTTACCTCAAATAAAATTATGATTTGCTGATTTTTATCAACGAATTGATTTTATTATTTCTCACATATTAAAAAAAATTACATGAAATTTAAATTATACGCAATTGTATTTGGAATGCTTTTGTCCACTCAATTAATGGCTCAGCAGGTTCTAGAAATTACATTAAAAAATAAAAACACAAGAACTTCCGCAGAAGGAGTAGTTGTTACTTTAAATAATTCACAGATTGGATATTCATCTTCTCAAATTAGTGATATCAACGGAAAAACTAGATTTACTGGTCTAAGTACGTCTGGAGAGTATGTAGCAAGTATTTCTGGAAATCTAATTTATGCAGATCAAAAATCTGCTCCAGTTTCTTTACGGTCAAATTTCAACCAATCTATTTCTTTTAACTTAACAGAAAAAGCTTCTATTGAGTTGCAATCGGTTAGTATTGAAGCAAATAGTATTACTAAAATAAATACGTTGAATGGAGAAGTTTCTTCTACTTTAACCCAGCAAGATTTAGAATCTTTACCTATTGAAGGTAGAGATATTACTAGGTCATTGTACAGATTACCTAATGTGACACAAGCAACTGGATTTTATCCAGAAGCTCCAAATGTAAGTATCAATGGAGCCAATGGTTTGTATACTAATTACTTAATTGATGGAATGGATAATAATGAAAACTTTTTGGGTGGTCAAAAATTTGCCGTTCCAGTTGGTTTTGCAAAAAATGTAACGGTTCTCACCAATACTTTTTCTTCTGAATTTGGAAGAACAGGAAATGGAGTTGTAAACATTACCAGTAGATCTGGAAGTAACGATTTCGGAGGTGAGCTGTTTTTTATCACTCGGCCAGGTTCTGTTGTTGATTCTGAATCTCCATTTGCGCAAAGAGATCTATCTGGAAATTCTGTAAAAGATGGTTTTCAGAGATACCAAGCCGGTTTTGGTTTTGGCGGAGCTATTAAAAAAGATAAAACTTTCTATTATCTAAATGCAGAACAAACCATAGATTTAAAAGATAATTTATTGACATCCCCAGCATTGGGCGTGAATGAAACGATTAGAGGTGAAAATAGATTTACCTATTTATCTGGCAAAATTGATCATATATGGAATCCAAATTTCAGATCTTCTCTGCGTGTAAATAGTGGTTTAGTAAATATTGAACGACAAGCTGGAGGATTGACTGGAGGAACTTCTTTTTTGAGTGCAGGAAATAGTCAGGATAGAAATTCAATTTTAATAGCAAATAATAATATTTATTATACTGAAAATTTTTCTTCTGAAACTAACTTACAGTTTTCTAGATTCAGATGGAATTATGGAAAAGCAGACAATATAAATTCCCCACAAGTTTCTGTTTTAGGTCCAGATGATGCATCTTTAGCTATTTTAGGTCATCCAGGTTTTGTGTTTGACAATACCGAAAATACTGAGCAAGTTCAACAAAAGTTCACTTTTTTCAGAGGAAAACATACCTTTAAAACAGGTTTTGATATCATTTCTTCTGATTTTCAATTGGCAGGTGGAGGAAATCCAAATGGAAACTATACTGTAAAATTAACTCAAGATCAAGTAAATCAAATAAAAGCATTGAACAAAGGTTCGGATTTAAGTATTAATGATATTCCTACGAACGCTCAGGTTTTAAATTACAATGTAGAAATTAGACCTAATACTTTTGGAAAACGCCAAAATCAAATTTCAATTTATGCAGAAGATCAATATTCAGTTACAAATAAATTAAATGTGAGTGCTGGAATTAGATATGATTATGATAATTTATCAGTGGGTGGCTCAGACAAAGGAGATTTTAATAATATTGCTCCAAGGCTAAGTGCAAATTATAAATTATCTGATAAAAGCGTTTTACGAGCTGGATATGGTATTTTTTATGATAAGATCTTATATGCTATTTACAGCGATGCTTTACAACAAAATACAGATACTGAAGATTATAAAAAGCAATTGCAAGCATTAAAAGACAAAGGAATTATTTCTGCAGATGCAGATTTAGAAAAAATTACTTTTGACGGAAATTTTACTGCTAGTGCATCTAATGTTACTTATTTAAATGGACCAAGTGCAGCAAGTTTACAAGATCAGCGTAACAAAGCTTTCAGTGGCGAACGAAGAATTTTGAATCCAGATGGATATCAAAATCCTTATACTCATCAGTTTTCTTTGGGCTATCAATATCAAATAGGTGAAAATAAATTATTTTATGTGGACTTGTTACATGCACAGTCTAAGAATTTAGCAAGATTAAAAGACTTAAATGCTCCTTCTTCATATAAAGCAGAATTAAATAATAATACTCCTAGATCGTTAGCCGATGCAGATTTAACTCGACCAATTGCAATTGAAAATGGCTCAGCCACTATTAATGGTGAGGTTTTAACTGGAGTAGCAAGAAATATAACGGTTACAGAAATGGAAGGAGAATCAAAGTTTTATGCAGCTAGTTTTAATTTATTAAAAGATAGAGGATTTGATAAATACTCGTATCGACTAACTTATACTTTGTCGCAATTGAGAAATAATACTGAGGATATTAATTTTAGAGCAGAGGATGCAAATAATTTTGAAGCAGAATGGGGACCATCCATTAATGATAGAACACATGTAATGAATGCTTTATTTTACTATTATCCTGTGAAAAATTTGTCTGTTAATTTTGCATCGTTAATTCAAAGTGGACAACCAATTAATAGAATTCCTGATGCTGCATTTTTTGGAGGAACTACAGATTTAAATGGAGATGGAAGATCTTTTGGAGCTGCCTATGTTGGAAATAGTGATCGTCAACCTGGAGAAACTAGGAATAATGATCGTTTACCTTGGTCTAATAGTTTTGATGCGGGTGTTCAATATTCATTTCCATTTTCAAATTTATCTCGTTTAGAGATTCGTGCTGATGTTTTCAATTTATTCAATGTTCAGAATTTGAGTGGATATAGCAATAATGCAAGTCAAAGTAATCAGATTCAAATTGGAAGCAGAGCTTCTGGAGTAATTCAACAAAAAAACTTTGGTGCACCAAGACAGTTTCAATTTACTGTCCGATATGCAATTTAATTATTTTTATGGCGCACAATTGAATTCTCAATTGTGCGCTTAATTTTATTTTATGAATAAGCTATTCTTACTATTTTTTACTTTAGCGATATTTTCAATTTCTTGTAATAAAACTAATAAAAAAGAAACTGATCTAAGTTCTCTAAGTTGGGATCAGATTCTTGAAGAATCAAGAGGAGAAACTGTGAATTGGATGATGTGGACTGGAGATCCAGCCATAAATTCGTACATAAATAATTATGTAATTCCAGAAATTAAATCAAAATATGATATAAATCTTAAAATTTCTTCGGGGCAAGGGAGTGTAATAGTTTCTAATTTATTGGCAGAAAATGATGCAAATAAATCAGAAAGTGAGTTGGATATGGTTTGGATTAACGGAGAAACATTTTATCAATTAAGACAAATAGATGCTTTGTATGGGCCATTTACAGATAAGCTCCCAAATTCTTCTAAGATTGATTTTGAAAATAGATTTATTGGAATAGATTTTCAGCAAAAAATTAGTGGTTATGAATGTCCATGGGGAAATGTACAAATGTGTTGGATTTATGATTCAATTCGAGTTCCAAATCCTCCAAATACGATAAATGAACTATCTGTATATATTAAAACTAACCCGGGTAGATTTACTTTCCCAAATAATTTTACAGGAATGACTTTATTAAAGTCTTGGCTAATAGAATTGGCAGGTGGCGAAAAAGAATTAGCAGGGAAGTTTAATGAGTCAAAATATGATTTAGCAGCTAAAAAACTTTGGCAATTCATCAATTCAAATAAATCTAATTTTTGGAAAGAAGGAAAAACATTTCCGAATTCTGTTGCTCCACTTCATCAACTTTTTGTCAATAAAGAAGTTGACTTTACTATGAGTAATAATGATGCAGAAGCAGAAAATAAGGTTTCGCAAGGTTTCTTCCCCGTCTCTACTCGTTCATTTGTACCCGAATATGGATCAATTCAAAATTCTCATTATTTGGGTATTGTGAAAAAATCTAAACATAAAAATGCTGCCGCTGTGGTCATAAACTTTTTATTATCTCCAGAAGCGCAACTTAGAAAAATGGATCCAAAAATTTGGGGTGATGGAACTGTTTTAGATAGAAATAAATTAGAACCTGTTTGGCAACAAAAATTTAAAGAAGCTGCAAAAAGGAAATATTCTCCAATAAGAACCGATATCCAAGATAAAGCCTTAATGGAATTAGACCCAATTTACATGGTGAAACTATACGATGATTTTAGAAAGTATGTGGTTGAAAAGTAAATTGAATTCTTTCGGATTTATACTTTTATGTTGCTTAAACATAATTCCTTTGGCTTGTGGGTTTATTTATTCTTTGGCCTATAGTTTTGGTTTAGTTGGAATCGGAAATGGTTTTACATTAGTTCATTGGAAAAAAATTTTATTTGATTTCCATATTTATTTTTCTTTTGCTTATAGTTTTTATATTGCCATTGTTGCATTATTGATCATTGTTTTCACCTCCTTGTTTTTTGCTATTAACTTTAAAAAAAAACTATCAAAAGGCTATTTTTCTTACCTTTTGCATATTCCATTAGCTATTCCAGCTATCGTCGCTGGATTTTTAAGTTTTCAATTATTTTCTAAATCTGGCTGGATTTCAAGATTTTTTTTATCCTTAGGTTTCATAAATACTAATTCGCAATTTCCAGATATAGTAAATGATGATTTTGGAATATCAATAATTATTACCCATGTTTTTATAGCGATTCCTTTTTTTACCATTTACTTTCTCAAATTATATCAATCAGAAAACTTAGAATTGTTTTCTAATGCATCATTTACTTTGGGAGCAAATCATTTTCAAACTAATCAAAAAATAATTATTCCAATTTTATTAAAAGCTGCATTTCCAGTTATTCTTTTATATCTCTTATTCTTGTTTGGATCGTATGAAATTCCCCTTTTATTAGGTAGTCAATCGTATGAAATGGTTTCTGTTTTAGCAGAAAGAAAACTACAGCGTTTTGATTTAAATGATATTCCTGGCGGATATGTAATTGCAATTATTTATTTTCTAGTCACGAGTATATTTGTTTATCAATCCAATCGGATTAAAAACAATTTTAATCATGTTTAAGATTTTTAAGATTATTCTTTTAACTTTTTTAGGTACAATGTGTATTGTACCTATTATTTATTTACTTATTTTTTCACTTGCAGAAAACTGGTTCTATCCACAAATTTTGCCATCAAACTTAACTTGGAAACATTGGAAATACATCACTCAATCTGGGAATAATCTACTTTCAGGGTTTATTTTATCTCTTTTTATATCAACCTCAGTGGGTTTGGTTTCAACTTTTGCAGGTTTCATCACCAGCAGATTTATTATTAAAAGTAAGAATAAACAAACTTGGCTATTTCTAACTTATTTGCCTTTTGTCTTTTCTCCTGTAATTCTTGGTATTTCTGTTTTTGTGATTTTCTTAAAGTTGAATTTGGCAGGTACATTTATTGGAGTTTCGTTAGCACAGCTATTAATAATTTACCCGTTTGCAACTTTGTTTTTTGTTGGTTTTTGGAACAATAAACATAAACAATTAGAAGAAATAGCAAAAACAATGGGTGCAAATTCATTTCAAGTTTATCAATATGTATTAATTCCAGCAAGCACTGGAATGTTAATGGTTTGTTTTTTTCAATCATTTTTACTTTCTTGGTTTGAATATGGATTAAGTAGCAGGATTGGAATTGGTAAAGTTAAAACATTGACTATTATTGTTTTCCAATACATAAATGAATCAAATAGCATTTATGCCGCATTAGCTTGTTGTTTAATAATCATTCCTCCTACTGTTTTATTAATTCTAAACAAAAGGATTTTATTTAGAAAAATAGCATAATGTTAAAAGCTGATTTTATTTATAAAAGTTATCATCAAGATAAGGTTCTTGACAATATATCTTTAGAAATTGCTAAAGGTGAAACGCTTTGTATTTTAGGAAAATCGGGTTGTGGTAAAACTACTTTACTAAAAATATTATCAGGTTTAGAAACATTAGAAAAAGGAAATATTTTTGTCAATAATAAAAGCGTAAATCTTATTCCACCGCACCTTAGAAATATAGTCTATTTAAGTCAAGAAACTTTATTGTTCCCACATTTATCAGTTTTTGAAAATATTGCTTTTGGATTAAAAGTTAGAAAAGTCAATAATCTAGAAATAGTAAATTCAGTAAATGAAATGTTAATGAAGTTAGATCTTTCCGAGCATTCATCAAAAATGCCTCATCAATTGTCTGGTGGTCAGCAACAAAGAGTTTCTTTTGGTAGAGCATTAATTATAAATCCTTCCGTTTTGCTTTTAGATGAACCATTCGGCAAATTAGATTCAGATACTCGAAAACAGATGCAAGAGTTTTATCGTATTATTAGTCAAAAGTTTTCAATCACTTCCTTGTTCGTAACTCATGATCTTAAAGAAGCAATGACAATGGGCGATAAAATTGGATTTATGAAAAATGGTCATTTAAAAATATATCCAAGTGTCAAAGATTTTATGGAAGATTCAGAAACTGGAGCTTCCAAGGAAAGAGATTTTTGGACAAATTTGATTGATTAAGAAAAAAAAAATTGTAAAGAAAGTATGAAAGAATTTAATTCATTTGAGTCCGTTTATTGGGTATTTACTCAACTTTGTAATGATAAATGCGATCATTGTTATAATACTTCTGGTCCGCAAGGAAATAGAATTTCGGATGAAGAATGTTTAGCAATAATTTCAAATTTACCAGATCAAATAGATCGTTTGATTTTATCTGGTGGTGAACCTATTGCAGATAAAAAACAATTATTTTTAATATTAGATACATTAAAAGCAAAATACCAAGGTCGTACGCAAATAATGTTGCAGACCAATGGAGATCTATTAACAGGAGAAATTTTAGATACTTTAATTGAAAAAGGAGTCAATAGAATAGACATTGCTAGCATAGATAGATACCATAAACATGCTGGAAATAGAATTGAACAATTGATAACCTTATTTTTATCAAGAGGGATGAGTGCAGAAGAAACCTCTCCTTTAATAGATAAAGAAAATTACATTCAACCCGTACTTAGTTTTGGATTCTGGGGTGCTACAGAGGAAATGTGGTTGGGTGGAAATTGGGCTCGAGGTCGTGCAATAGAAAAGGATAATTGGAAAAAAGATGCAAATCACAATTTTTGTGCAATACTTTCTGGTGCAAAAGGTTTTTTAGGTGGTACTGATTTGCCTCAAGAAATCAGTATTCAATTATGGAAAATTAATCCTTGTTGCCCAGGAACTTTATACCCACTTGGAGATGCAAGAACAGAAAAAGTAAGTGAAGTAATTTCTCGAGTATCCAAAATTGATATTTTTAAAGAATTGAATAAAGGAAATCCTCATGGAATGGGAGAGAGTGTAGGCGTGAGTGAAGAATATGGTAAGGAAAGAGTAGAAAAATTACAAAATGTATGTTTATGGTGCGATGAATTTTTTGCTAGACATTATGATATTAAATTTGGGAAATCCAAAATCCCTGTCGGCGAACCTTCAAATGATCCAATGATATATCTTCCGGTGATAAATACATATTCATAAAAAACTAATTATATATTTCGTAACCGCTATATTTTCAGTGTATTATAAATTTAAACTAGGTATGTTTAAATCAAAAATCCTTAGCATTTAAATCATATAATTTTTTAAATTATTATTCTATCTTTGCACCTCAAATAAATTTTTAATTCACTTTAATATTATTCAAGAATGTATTTAAGTACCGAAAAGAAGAAAGAAATCTTCGAAAAACATGGCAAAAACGATGCAGATACCGGTTCTGCTGAAGGTCAGATTGCCTTATTCTCTTATAGAATTGCACATTTAACTGAGCATCTTAAGAAAAACAGAAAAGATTTTTCAACTCAGCTTTCTTTACAGAAGCTAGTAGCAAAACGTAGAAGATTATTAAACTTCTTAATCAAAGTTGACATTCTTCGTTACCGTGCTATCATTAAGTTGTTAGAACTAAGAAAATAATTTTAATAGATTGTTTAAAAACACCCATCCGAAAACGATGGGTTTTTTTATGCTTTAAATCTTGATTTAACGTTAAATTATTTCAAACTTTTCTTCAAAATACCTGCACTTACAAAATCGAACAAAAAACGTACTTTTGTAAAAAATATTGAAAATATGATGCTAAATGCAATTACTAAATCATTCGATTTAGGAGATGGAAGAATGGTTTCCATCGAAACCGGAAAACTGGCAAAACAAGCCGACGGTTCAGTAGTAGTAAAATTCGGTTCGTGTATGTTGTTGGCTACTGTTGTATCTTCTAAAGATGCAAAAGCTGGGGTTGATTTTTTACCACTTTCTGTAGATTATCAAGAAAAATATGCAGCTACTGGAAGAATTCCTGGAGGATTTCTTCGACGTGAAGCGAGACTTTCTGATTATGAAGTTTTGATAAGCCGATTGGTAGACAGAGCATTAAGACCTTTGTTTCCAGATGATTATCATGCTGATACTCAAGTAATGATAACATTGATTTCAGCAGATAAGGATGTTTTACCAGATGCTTTTGCTGCTTTAGCTGCTTCTGCTGCCATTGCTGTAAGTGATATTCCGTTCAACGGTCCAATTTCTGAAGTTCGAGTATCAAGAATAAATGGCAAAATGGTTATCAACCCTTTGATAAGCCAACTTGAACATGCAGATTACGAATTGATAATAGCTGGTTCTGAAAATGATATTGTGATGGTGGAAGGCGAAATGAACGAATGTTCAGAAGCAGATATGGTAGAAGCAATTGAGTTTGCACATAAAGCAATTAAAGTTCAGATTGCTTGCCAAAAAGAATTAATGGCTGCTGTAGGAAAAACTCCGAGAACCTATTCTCATGAAACAAATGACGAAGAATTAAAAACTAAGATTCATTCAGAATTATACGACAGAGTTCTTACTGTTGCTAAATCTGGAGTTGGAAAAGACGAAAGATCAGAAGGTTTCAAATCGATAATCAAGGAATACATTGAAGCTATAGGCGAAGATGTAACTCCTGAAACGATTTTTTTAGCTAAGAAATATTATCACGAAGTGGAATATAAAGCTATGAGAAATATGATTTTAAATGATGGACAACGATTAGATGGAAGAAAAGTAGATGAAGTTAGGCCTATTTGGTCAGAAATTGATTATTTACCATCTGCCCATGGATCAGCAGTTTTCACTCGTGGAGAAACTCAATCGTTAACTTCAGTAACGTTAGGAGCTAAAACTGATGAGCAAATGATAGATGGAGTTATGTTTGAAGGATATAATAAATTTATGCTTCATTATAATTTTCCCGGATTTTCTACCGGCGAAGTTCGTCCAAACCGTGGTGCAGGTAGAAGAGAAATTGGTCATGGAAACTTAGCCATGCGTGCTCTTAAAAAGGTACTTCCATCTGAGGATTTGAATCCGTACACTATACGAATTGTTTCAGATATACTAGAGTCAAATGGTTCGTCAAGTATGGCAACAGTTTGTGCTGGAACACTTGCTTTATTAGATGCTGGGGTTAAATTAAAAGCACCTGTTTCTGGTATTGCAATGGGCTTAATCACCGACGCTTCTGGAAAATATGCTATTCTTTCTGATATTTTAGGTGATGAAGATCATTTAGGAGACATGGATTTTAAAGTAACCGGAACCGAAAAAGGAATAACTGCTTGCCAAATGGATATTAAAATTCATGGTTTGTCTTACGAAGTTTTAACCAAAGCTTTGGAACAAGCACGCCAAGGTAGATTGCATATTTTAGGTGAAATGAAAAAAACCATTTCAACTCCTAGAGAAGATCTTAAACCACATGCTCCAAGAATAGTTCAATTAAAAATTGCACGTGAATTTATTGGTGCTATCATTGGGCCTGGTGGAAAAGTGATTCAAGAAATGCAACGTGAATCTGGTGCTACCATCAATATTGAGGAAAAAGATAATATGGGAATTATTCAGGTTTTTGCAGTGGATAAAGCTTCTATTGATAAAGTAGTGGCCAAAATAAAAGGGATTACTGCAACAGCAGAAGTGGGAGAAGTGTATGAAGGAACAGTGAAATCTATTATGCCATTTGGTGCATTTGTTGAATTTTTGCCTGGGAAAGACGGCTTACTACATATTTCAGAGATAGATCATAAACGATATGAGACAATGGACGGAATTTTTGAAGTAGGTCAGAAAATTCAAGTTAAACTTTTAGAAGTTGATAAAAAAACTGGAAAGTTTAAATTGAGTAGAAAAGTACTTTTGCCAAAACCAGAAGTTACTCCACAAGATTAATTTTATTTTTTATTGTAGAATTAAAAAGGAAGTCGATTGACTTCCTTTTTTTATTGGTGAATTATTGGTTTTAAAATATTAAATACAAAGCTGAAACCTTTTAATGTAGAATAGCGGCAATTTTTAATAAAATAATA
>JBBQYA010000020.1:0-36413 GCA_038209155.1 Sphingobacteriales bacterium
AAACTAAAAACAAAAAGATGAAAATATTAAAAGCCATAGCAATAATGAGTGTCATTTCAAGCTCATTATTTTTTGCATCCTGTAATTCGGACAAGAAGAAAGCAACACAAAATTCAGATACTATTGCAAATATGGATCATAGTGATGACCATATTTATGCTTGCCCAATGCACCCAGAAGTTTTAGGTAAGGAAGGTGATAAATGTCCTAAATGTGGTATGGCTTTAGAACATAATGATAATGCTGGTCAGAGTAATGGCTTAACTTATTTTATGGATTTTAGTACCAACCCAGTTTCTGTAGGTGCAAATCAGGAAATAACTTTAATAATGACTCCAAAAATAAAAGGTAAAGAAAAAGATTTAGTGCCTTTACAGGATGAGCATACTAAGAAAATTCACTTAATTGTAGTGAGTGATGATTTGTCTTATTTTGACCACATCCACCCTGAGTATGGAGCAGACGGATCTTATAAAGTCCCAACTAAATTTCCTGTAGCAGGTAAATACACTTTGTTTGCTGATTATAAACCAACTGGCGGCAATCACACAGTTGATAAACTAAATGTAAAAGTTACTGGAACAAAGCCAGCAGCAAGAGTTTACGGTGCTGATAAATTAAGTGCAACTTCTAACGATGGATTTGAAGTTATTTTACAACCCAAAGGTGGAAAATTAGAAACCAATGTTTCTATGCATTTAGCTGCTGGTTTAACGCAAAATGGTAAAGCCGTTGATCCTAATACTTTGGAAGATTATTTAGGAGCCAAAGCACACATGGTGGTAGTAAGTTTAAATGATAAAGAATATTTGCATGTGCACCCAGGAGTTGAAAACGGAAAATTTGATTTACATACCACTTTTGAAAAACCAGGTGTATACAGAGGCTGGATTCAATTTCAATCAGCAGGTAAAGTTCATACCACAGATTTTGTGATGAATGTAAAACAAGGTCCAGCTGTTGCAAAAGCAGATGATGGAATGAAACACTAATTTATAAATATGTATAAGCATTTAAGTTATATGGTTTAAGCTTGCGGTATTTTGGCAAGTTTAAACCTTTAAAACACCAAAGATTATCCTGATAAGATTTAAAAAACATGAAAAAGATAACCCTACTAGTTGCAGCAATTGTTTTTTCTTCATTTTCTACATTAATAGCTCAAGACCATAAACATGGATCGCCACATGGTGGCATTGTAAAAACTGCAGGTTCAGAATTTCATATTGAAACTGTTAAAAAAGGCGAATCAATGTTTATTTATTTGTTAGACGCCAATGAAAAAACAAAAACTATTGTAGGTGCTACAGCTACGGCGTTGGTTCAAACTGCAGATGGTAAAACCAATAATGTAAAATTAAAAACCAGCGGTAAAGAAAGTTTTTTGTTGAACTTAAATAAAGCTTTAAAATACAAAAAAGCCATTATCACCATTAAATCTGGAGGAAAATCTGCTTCGGCTTCTTTTGATCTGGCTGCAATAGAAGAGGTAAAACATGATGAAGGGCATAAACATTAATGGTTTCAAAGGATAGGTGAACGACTGTCTCAAAAGGCAATGTGATTAAGTTAAGAGATTTTATATTTTTTTTTTCGCGTTAACAATTGAAGTGGCATCCTTTTTTCCTTTTCAGAAAAAAGATATAACGTAAAGCGTGTTTAAACGCACAAATAAATATTTTACTATTATTATAAATTTTGCATTTCCTTAATTTAATGACATTGCACAAAGGGATGGCTTTTGCCACCTGTTTAAAAGCTCAAACCTAATTGCGAAAAATAATAACACCAAAATTCATTTTATCTTAAACTTTAATCAATAAAATCAGCATCTACCTAAAAGATATTTTAAAAGAAAAAAATGTTAAATAAACTGATCTTATTCTCCTTAAAAAACCGGCTTTTCATCATTGCTGCTTCTGCTTTAATTATGATTTATGGCGTTTACACTGTTGTAAACTTACCGGTAGATGTATTGCCAGATTTAAACCGACCAAGAGTGACTATATTTTTAGAAGCAAACGGAATGGCACCTGAAGAAATTGAAGCACAGGTAATTTTACCTACCGAAACAGCGCTAAATGGATCGCCAGGTGTAGAGATTGTAAGATCTGTAGCTTCGCCAGGTTTAGGGCTGGTTTTCGTAGAATTTGATTGGGATACAGATATTTACCGAGCCAGGCAACTTACTGCTGAAAAATTACAAACTGTTCAGCTTCCTCAGGGCATTACTCCGGTAATGGGCCCAATAAGTTCTGTAATGGGGCAGTTTATGCTGATAGCTGTAACCGGAACAAAAACCAGCTCAATGGATGTGAGGACATTGGCTGATTTTACCATTAGAAGACGATTAATGAGCATCAAAGGAATTTCGCAAGTAATTCCTATCGGAGGAGAAAGGTTACAATATCAAGTGCTTTTGTCTTCTGAAAAATTACGACAATTTGGAGTTTCGATTGATCAGGTTGATGAAGCCCTTCGTTTTACAAACTTAAATACTACAGGAGGTTTTTTTAACAATCAAGGTTCAGAAGTATTAATCAGAAACATTGCAAGAGCCAGCTCAACTTCTTTAGATGATATTGGAAATACTGTAATTGTAACTAAAACAAATAATTCGCCGATACTTTTAAAGCAAGTTGCCGAAGTAAAATACGGACCGACTTTAAAAAGAGGTGACGGATCGCTCAACGGAAACCCTGCGGTAATTCTTAGTATAGAAAAGCAACCTAACGGAAACACAGTTGAATTAACAGAAGAAATAAAAAAAGCAGTGGCAGAAATGCAAGCCACCATGCCTGCTGATGTGAAAATTAATACTGATGTTTTTCAGCAAAAGCACTTTATAGAAAACTCTTTAACCAACGTTGAAATCGCGCTAAGAGATGGTTTTATTTTGGTAATTATTATCCTTTTTCTATTTCTTTTGAATGTAAGAACTACCATCATTACTTTAACAGCAATTCCTATTTCGCTCATCATTACGGCTATTATTCTTAAATCTTTCGAGATTTCTATTAACACGCTTACACTTGGTGGTTTAGCCATTGCAGTTGGCGAATTGGTTGATGATGCTATTGTGGATGTAGAAAATGTGTATCGTCGATTGAGAGAAAACTGGGCAAGAGAAAATCCCCGACCAACTTTGCAAATTATTTATGAAGCCAGTAGCGAGGTACGTAATTCTATTGTTTATGCCACCATTATTGTGGTGCTTGTATTTCTTCCTTTATTTTATTTACAAGGAATTGAAGGTAAAATATTTGCACCGTTAGGGATTGCATATATCACCTCTATTTTAGCATCATTGGTGGTTTCGCTTACTTTAACACCCGTTTTGTGTAGTTATTTTATGAGTTCCGAAAAAGATTTAAGACATGTGAACTTAAAGTTTTGGAAGAAAAGGTCGGATGAAGAAAAACTCAAATTAGAGAAAAAAGCATTTCATCCTGATGATAATGATAGTCCTTTAGTTAGATTTTTAAAACGAAAGGATACTCATTTGTTAAACTGGGGTTTAAATCACACAAATACAATCATCACCTCAGCAATTATTTTAATAGTTGCAGCAATGAGCATTGTTCCATTTTTTGGTACTGAATTTTTGCCTCCATTTAATGAAGGAAGTTACACGGTAAACTTATCATTGCCGCCCGGAACTTCATTAGAAGAAGCCAATAAGGTTGGTAGTGTTGCGGAAAAGCAAATGTTAAAAGTACCCGAAGTATTAGTAACCGCCAGAAGGACAGGAAGGGCAGAATTAGACGAACACGCAGAACCACCAAGTAATTCTGAAATAGAAGTAGCCTTGAAAGATCCCAAAGAAATCACCAGAGACAAAGAGGAAATTTTGGCTGATTTAAGAAATCAACTTTCAGTATTAAAAGGGGTAACCGTGAATATTGGTCAGCCTATCTCCCATCGTTTAGATCATTTGCTATCTGGTGTAAGAGCGCAAATCGCTATTAAAGTTTTTGGAAACGATTTGGCCGATTTAAGAAGCAATGCGGCAAAAATTCAGGAAATTATCACCAAAGTTGATGGCGTAGTTGATGTACAAATTGAAAAACAAGTATTGGTACCTCAATTGATGATCAGGTTAGACCGAATAGCCATACAACAATTTGGTTTACAAGCCGGTAAAGTAGCTGAAGATTTAGAGATATTCTATAATGGAAAGGTTTCCAGTCAGATTTTAGACGGTCAAAAAACTTTTGATTTAATTTTAAGAACCGATGATAGTACCCGTAATAGCGTTATTGCTATTCAAAATACACAAATATCATTACCAAACGGTTCGCTGATTCCCTTAAGTCAGATAGCGAAAATAGAATTTGAGAATGGCATCAATTCTATTTATCATGAAAATACGCAACGTAGAATTGTGATTTCCGCAAACGTTCAGGGAAGAGATTTAGGAAGTACGGTGCAAGAATTACAAGCAGCCATCAAAAAAGATTTACAATTGCCACAAGGATATTATTTAGAATACGGAGGCCAATTTGAAAGTCAGCAATCGGCATCCAAACTTATTTTAATACTCAGTATATTTTCATTTTTAGGAATATTTTTGGTTTTATACAGCCATTTCAATTCATCTCGAATTGTTTTTCAAATCATGTTGAACATTCCATTAGCTTTAATTGGAAGTGTGGTTGCGGTTATTTTAACAGGCGGTGTATTCTCTATTGCAACTTTGGTAGGCTTTATTACCCTTACGGGGATAGCCTCTAGAAACGGAATCATGATGATTTCTCATTATATCCATTTGGTGGAAAAAGAAGGAGAACACTTTAGCAAAGAGATGATTATTAGAGGCTCTCTAGAAAGATTGGTCCCCGTTTTAATGACGGCTTTAGTTGCTGCTTTAGCATTAATCCCACTTACACTAGATTCAACCGCTGCGGGTAAAGAAATTTTATATCCGGTGGCAACCGTGATTTTAGGCGGATTAATTAGCAGTACTTTATTGGATATCATAGTTACTCCAGTAGTTTTTTACAGATATGGAAAAAAAGCTTTAGATACTTATATAAATCATCATTTAAAGAACAAAAATGAGATTAAGGAAATTGATTAGGTTGTAGAAATCACAAAAACCCAAACGAAAATCCTTTATCTAAATGCTACAAAATTGGAATGCTTTTAACAAAAAAAAGTATTTTTCAATAATAGACATCTTGATATAAATTTAAATAAATAGTCAAGGCTAAAAAGGATCTGCAAAAAATATTGGTAATCAGGTCTAAATAAATGAACTTTGAAAGTTTAAGCCTTTTCTTTTAAATTAATAAATGAATTAGCCGATTACACTACTTCAAATTTTTGTTTTATTAGATAAATTTAATTTGACGGATTGTTAATTATTTATAAGATAGTAATGACTTCTGACCGATCATTCCATCCAATCTACATACTTTTTGATTCCTTCTGAAATTCCAATTTTAGGATGATAATTCAAGATATTTTTTGCTTTTGAAATATCAGCAAATGTTAGTTTTACATCACCTGGCTGCTCTGGGGCATAAATAATTTCTGGCTTTTTACCTATTGCATTTGAAACTTCCGTTAATAAATCAATTAGTAAAACAGGATTATTGTTGCCTAAATTTATGATTTCGTAAACATTCCTGTTTTCTTGTAAGTAATTAAATGCAGCAATTATACCCGAAACGGTATCGCTTACATAAGTATAATCGCGACCAGTACTTCCATCTCCAAAAAGTGTAACCGGTTTATCATTTTTTATGGCATTAATAAATTTATTTATTGCCAAATCTGGCCTTTGTCCAGGACCATAAACGGTAAAAAAACGCAGGTTGATCACCGATAAACTATGAACATGATGATAGGTATAATTTAATAATTCGGCAGCAATTTTACTCACTGCATAAGGAGAAATCGGTTTGGATAAATCTGCATCTTCTTTAACTGGAAAATTAGCAGCATTTCCATACACTGATGAAGATGAGGCAAATACTAAATTATTTATTTGCTGAATTCGCATGAATTCAAGGATGTTTTTTGTACCTGAAATGTTAGCGTCTATATAATCTTGAGGATTTTCTATAGATGGTCTTACTCCTGCTTTTCCAGCTAAATGCAGAACGCTATTTGGTTTAAAATCTGCAACAGTTTGAAACCAATCTGTTTGAATAATATCACCTTCTATAAATTTAAAATTTTCATTTGATAAAATAGATTCAATATTTTTTTCTTTTAATTCTCTTGCATAAAACGGATCGAAATTATCAATTCCAATTACAAAGTGTCCATCCGAAATTAATTGTTTACAAAGATGCGAGCCGATAAAACCTGCACACCCAGTAACGAAGATTGAAGCCATAATTTAAAAAATCGAAATTAGTGGTTTTTTTCAGAAATTAATTCTCTGAAAAATAGCTCATAATTTTTGATGGTTCTATCAATTGAAAAATCTACAAATGCAGTTTTCTTGCCTTCATCAATAAACTTAAGTCTTAGATTTTCATCATCCAATAAAGTAGTTATTTTTAATGCTAATACCTCAGTATCACCTTCATCAAACAAAAATCCATTCACAGAATCTTTTACTAAATCTGGGTTTCCAGCTTTGTTTGTAGCTATTACGGGAACTCCCATTGCCATAGCTTCTAAAAGAGATTGAGATAATCCTTCTGTGATTGATGGAAGAATATTCATTGTGAATAGCGTGTAAAATGTTAAAGTTGTAATTTGATCCACCGTTCCAACAAATAGTACTCGATGAGATTTTGAAATTAAATCTGCTAATTCTTTTAATTTTTCATTTTCATCAATTCCGACAAAGAGTACTACGCAAGGTGTTTTTACTTTTTGCATGGCTAATAATAATTGCTCCTGTTGCTTTAATCGAGATACGCAACCAATAATTGGAACATTATTTTCAAGCTGATATTTTTCAATTATATCTGCCTTTATATTTGAATCTGGCAGATTATATTTTTCTTTAGGAGTGCCATTATAAATGACCTTTAATTTATTTTCATGAAAACCTCTTCTGATAAATTCGTTTTTGATACCATCACTAACTAATACAATTTTATCGGCTCCTAATTCATAAAACACCCGTTGAATCCAAGGAGTATTAATTGGCATTTGCCTTCTGGTATGAACTATTTTAACCTGTAAACGATAAAGCCATTTTGCAAAAATGGAAATGTATCTATCATCTGTGGATTGAGCATTTATAAGTTGAATATCGTATTTATTCACCAGCATTTTAATATGCTGAATTCCACGTCTATCTACTCTACCTCTGAAAACCATTGCCTCTCTAATAACTGAAGTATTCTCTACAAGCTTATAAAGCAAAGATTGTATTCGGCAAGCTAAAACAACAGTATGACCCAATTTTGCCAAACCCATAGATAAATATGAAATGGAGTTGGTTGATCCTGCTACATCACCTTGGAAGGTAATAATTAATATTCTTAGAGGTGGATTGTTACTATTTTCCAACATTAATTTTCGTCTTCGTCATCCTCATCAGATGATTTTGCCAATTCATTTGCCGATGGTTTTCCAATTGTTTTATAGGTATTTTCTCCTTTTAAAATGGAAGAGTAAAGTGGTTTATTATTAAAAATTTTAATTGCTTGTTCCAATTCTATATCATATTTAAAAGATGCTTCTAAACGTCCGTTTTGAAAATAATATCTAGAAACAATTTCATATTCTAATAACTGCTTTATTTGATTTTTATATTGAATAAGATCATCTTTTTTATTTTCTTCAATTTTGGCCATCAAGCTTTTGTACTCCCCTTCAATTCCTGAATAATAATTTTCTTTTTCAGCAATTTTCTTAAATTCTTTCATTGATTTTTCACTTTTGGTAGAATAATCAATTTCTTTTGCCGAGGCGAATTTTACAAAATCATTGTACTCATCATCACTCAGTCTAAATTCTCTTGGTTTTGCGATGCTTGCATTCTTAGATTTATAAAGAGTTGCATAATCAAAATTTATGAACTTAGAAGTAAGTGCATAGCTTATCTTTTGAAATATTGGGCGCTCAGTAACAATATCTGGGTAGATTCCGCTTCCATCATAAACTGATCTTCCACCTGTTGTTTTATATTCGGAAATTAAGGAATCTGCTACTCGTTCTACACTTCCATCTGTCCTTCTGTGGGTGTAATCCAGCGCTTGAATACAACGGCCAGAAGGAGTGTAATATTTAGCAATCGTTACTTTCAAAAGCGAATTATAGGTAAGAGGCAAAGTTTGCTGAACCAATCCTTTTCCGAAAGATCGCTGTCCAACAATCACTCCGCGATCCATATCTTGAATAGCTCCAGCCACAATTTCTGATGCTGATGCAGAACCTCTATCGGTTAAAACAATTAATGGAATTTTTAGATCAAGAGGTTCATTTTGAGCTATGTGCAAAATATTGCCTTCTTTATTTTTTCCTTTTTGGGTAACGATTATAGAGCCTTTTGGCACAAAAAGATTTACAATTTTTACGGATTCTTGTAAAATACCGCCGCCATTTCCTCGTAAGTCAAAAATAATCGCTTTTGGATTATTCTTCTGCAAAGCTTTCATTGCATCTTCCACTTCCTTGCCTGAATTTTCCAAAAACTGAACTAATTTTATATACCCAACCGAATCATTTAGCATTCCAAAATAAGGTACATTTTTGAATTTAATATCTTCCCTTGTCACCAACTTTTCAATTGCCGGAGATTCGCCTTGACGAGAAATAATCATTTTAATCGTACTGTTTTTTTGACCTTTTAATAATTCACTTAATTCATCTGATGTTTTAGAATTTACTTGCATCCCGTTTACACTGATAATTTCATCTCCAACTCTAATATCTGCTTTTGCTGCTGGAAAGTTTTCGTATACTTCTAATACGATTAACTTGCTTTCCTTTTTCCCAATTGATGCTCCAATTCCTCCATATTGTGAATTCACATAATTCATTTTATAATCTTCCAATTCAGATTCTGGAATGTATTGTGTGTATGGATCCAACGATTTTAACATCGCATCTATTCCCGTTTTTATGAGTTTAGATGGCTCAATATCATCTACATAACTTTTATTTAATTCGCGATAGAGTGTTATAAAAATATCTAGATTCTTAGAAATCTGAAAATAATCACTTGAAAAGGAAAGTGTAAGAAAAGATGCTGACACCAATGTCAACACAATTAAAAATTTAGGGAACTTCTTTATCATAAAAATAAAAATGGTGTACTAATGGCTAAAGTATAAAAATTAACAATCTATGAACGCCTCAATTGTAGATTAGGTGTAAATAGAAACTCGGAAAGTTTAATAATGTTAAATAAATTAAGCTTTATCAAACATTTAACCACCGTTTTCTGGTTTAGGAGCGTTTTCATCCACCAAGGCACCTTTTATTTTATCAGTTTTGGTTATGCCAGAAATAATTTGAATGTTAATTCCATCAGACAATCCGGTTTTAACTATCCGTTTTTCATAGATCTGATTACCTTTTTCGACCTCTACATAGCTGGAATCTTTATTCACGGTAAGCATACTTTCTTTAATGGCTAAAACTTTACTTTTCTTTTCTAATACAATATCAGCATTTGCGCTGTATCCGGAACGGATAAAGTTTTTATTATTTCCAGAAACTGCAGCTTTTATTCCAAATTGAATAGCACCTTCTTTCGTTTCACCTTGAGGAGAAATATATTCTAATTTAGCATTGTACTTTTCCGTTTCAATAGCACCAATTGTAATGATTAAATCCATCCCTGATTTAATTTTTCCTACCTCAGATTCATCTACAAATCCTTCAAAAATCATATCGTCCATATCTGCAATAGAAGCAATCGTGGTTCCATCATTAAAGGTATTACTTTCAATCACAGAATTACCTTCTTTAACTGGCACATCTAGGATCATACCAGAAATTGTTGCTTTAATAATGGTATTGGTTTCATTTCCGCTACTTCGAGTGCTTCCTTTTTTAGTTAATTGTAAATTATCTACTGCGGCATTTAATTCTTCTTTATTATTATTAAAAATTACTTCTGCATCTTGAAATTCTGCAAGTGTTACTACTTTACTATTATACAAAGTTTTAATTCGTTCAAAATCCAATTTTGATTTATTAAAAGAAATTCTTGCACGATTTACTCTGTTTTCTGCATTACTCAAATTTACCATATCTGGAACTATTTTAACTCTTGCTAAAATATCTCCAGCTTTTATTTTCTGCCCTGCTACCACAAATATTTTTTCAATAATTCCAGAAACTCTTGATTTTACATCCACCTTTTTCCTCGGTACAACCGAGCCAGTTGCTACTGTTTTCTTAATAATATCCGTTTCAAAGGGTTGTTCTATTTTATAAACCAATGGCTTTTTTTGAGATTTTTGATACAGAAACCAGATGGTTCCAAACAGACTTGCAACTAATAAAAGGATAAGTAAGATTTTGAAAAATTTTTTCATTTTTTGTATTTCGATTTTAGATTTTTATTTTACTCATTATTTTATTCTGCTCTGAGTGCATCTATAGGAGCTATTTCTACAGCTCTTTTTGCAGGTATAAGTCCAGCTAGTGCACCGCTAAAAACTAAAACGCTTAAAGCAATTAATACTAATTGAACATCCACTTCAGGATTATAAAAAGGACCGCTAGCATCTGCTGGAATACTGCTGGAAATAAGTTGAAGTAAAGCCAATCCAGTTATGAGTCCAAAATATCCAGCAATAGAAGTTAAAAAAACAGATTCCAAAATTATTTGACCAATAATCATATAAGGTTCTGCTCCTAAAGCCCTTTTTATTCCTATTTCTCGGGTTCTTTCTTTTACAATAATCAACATTATATTGCTTACACCTATGATTCCAGCTAACAAAGTTCCGATGCCAACCACCCAAACCAAAGCCGAAATCCCATTAAATAAACCCATAATTTTGGTGTATTCTTTTTCCATATTCCAGTGTCCTACAGCAAGCAAATCATCTGGAGCAATGTGATGTCTTTCTTTTAAAATACTAATTACTTTTTCCTCTGTTTTGGATGCACTAAATCCATCTTTTACTAAAAAAGAAAACCAACCTACTCGATCTCCATAATTAAATGCAGTTTGAAATGTTGTAAATGGAATATGTAAGTTAGATGTTTCTTGCTCAGCTTGTTGACCGTTTTTCCTGCTGTAAAAAGTTCCTACAACTGCAAAGTAAACTCCATTGATTTTTATGTATTTCCCAATCGGGTTTTCTCCTTTTTCAAATAATAAATCTCGAACTCGAGTTCCTATTAATGCTACTTTCCTTTTTTGAACAATATCTAATTGATTGATTATTCTACCATCCAAAAGATTAAGAGTTTCTATTTTGAATGTGTCCGGATAATCACCATAAACTGAAAAAATTCCTGTCTTATTATTTCTGTAAACGCTATTTCTACCTTGATAATTTCCTAATTGATTTCTAGGAGCAATGGCTGCAAGTTCGGGAACAGATTCGCGAATAGCTAATACGTCCTCATTGTCATAATTAAATCTTCTACCTGGCTGAAAACCTTCATAAGCTTTATTCGTTCTCTGTGCCCAAACAAAAAAACTATTAGTAGCTGTTCCATCAAAATCTCGCATCACTCCATTCTTTAAACCATTTCCCGAACCCATCATAATTACCAACATAAAAACTCCCCAGAATACTCCAAACGCAGTTAAGAAGGTTCTAAGTTTATTCTTTTTTATGGTACTAAAAATTTCTTGCCAATTGTCTAAATCAAACATAATTTTATATTTTATTCGTCTCTAAGTGCTACAATAGGTTGGATTTTTGCAGCTCGCAATGCAGGAAATAAACCTGCAAATGCTCCCGCAACTACTAAAATCATGGTCGCTGTAAATGCTACTGAAAGATCTACTTCAGGATTTCTAAAAAAATCAGAAGGTGGCATAAATTTATTAGCCAATTCCAATAAGAACAATCCAAAGAGTAAACCAAAATAACCAGCTAAAGAAGTAATAAGAATGGATTCTTGCATAATTAAACTTACAATAGAAAAAGGGGTAGCTCCCAATGCTTTTCTAATTCCAATTTCTTTAGTTCTTTCTTTTACCACGATCATCATTATATTACTTACTCCAACAATGCCGGCTATTATTGTTCCTATTCCAATGATCCAAACAAAAAGTCTAATTCCATTAAACATATCCATTACCTGCTTAAAATTTGCGGCATTGTTGAAAATGTATAATGCCTCTTTGTCTTCAGAATTAAAATTATACTTGGTAGATAAATAGCTTTTAATACTTTCTAATGTTCTATTGCTCTGTACAATATTGCTCGATCTATTAATTAACCAAATTATATCTGTTTTATTTTTTTTATTATAGGCTTGTTGTGCTGTAGAAATTGGAATGTAAACCCGTTCATTATCACCTCTACCCAAATCTGTGAAAACTCCAACTACCAAAAATGAAGTACCTCCAATATTTAAAAATTTTCCAACCGATTCTGTCTTTTTAAACAATGCTTCTTGCACTGGCATTCCTATAATTACTACCTTTCTGTTTTCCTCAATATCTGCTTGATTTATATCCCTTCCAAAATTTATTTTATAATTTTCAAGTTTTTTAAGTTCAGCCGAACAGGCTATTACACCAAAGGATCCTGTTTCATTCTCATATTTCATTGCACCGGAATTAGATATCGAAAATCGAGAAACAATGGTTTCTATTCCTTCTATATTATTTTTAATGTAGCTGAAATCATCATTCGTTAATTGGATAGTTCTATTCGGCTGCATGCCATTGTAGGCCATACTGGTTTTGCCCCCTTGAATCCAAATTGTATTAGTCGCATCAGAAAGAAATTGATAACTCACACCATTTTGCAATCCGTTTCCAGAACCTAGCAAAATGATCATCATAAAAATTCCCCATGCTACACTAAAACCGGTTAAAAAAGTACGAAGTTTATTTCTTTTTATGGTTTCGAAAATTTCTTGCCATTTATCTAAATCAAACATAGTTTCTTTAATTAAACCAAATTTTCAGATACTTGATTTTCAATTAATCCATCTCGCAAACGAATTATTCGCTGAGTTCGATCAGCTATATCATGCTCATGAGTGACAATAATAACCGTCATCCCTTCTTTATTAATTTCTTGCAAAAGGTTCATAACTTCATTAGAAGTTACGCTGTCCAATGCTCCAGTTGGCTCATCGGCAAGAATTACTTTTGGTTGCGAAATTAATGCTCTAGCAATAGCCACACGCTGTTTTTGACCACCACTCAATTCACTTGGAAGATGTTCTGCCCAATCTATTAGCCCTACTTTTTCCAGATATTCCATAGCAATACTATTTCTTTTTTTACGATTTACTTTTTGATAATACAGTGGAAGTGCAACATTTTCCATTGCATTTTTAAAAGAGATTAGATTAAAAGATTGGAAGACAAATCCTAAAAATTTATTTCTAAACTGAGCAGCCTTTGCTTCAGACAAATCTTTAATCAAAGTATTGTTGAGTTTATAACTTCCTGAATCGTAATTATCTAAAATTCCTAAAATATTTAATAAAGTAGATTTTCCCGAGCCTGATGATCCCATGATGGAAACTAATTCTCCTTCACGAATTGTAAGGTCAACTCCTTTTAATACTTGAAGTTTATTAGATCCAACCATATAAGATTTTTTTAGGTTACTAATTTCTAACATAGTTAATCTTATTTCTAGCTTTGTTGTAATGCCATTTATTTGAACATTCAATAATAATGAATAGATATTAAATGAATAAAAAATAGCTTAATTGTTACAGGAATTTTAAATCTAGGAAGAGAACAGAAAGATTAATTTTTTGCTAATTCAATTTTGTTCTTAAAAAAATGAAATGTAATTTAAACTGCTCCCAATTATTGAATTATAAGATAAATTATTTTAGAATAATTGGGCCTGTACTCACCTTATTACTTTTATTCAGTTTACGATCATTAATGAAATAATCAAACTTCAAAGTATCGCTTCCTCTAAATTGAATATTAATTACATAAGAAATTGAACCTTGAACACTTTTTGCTCCCCCAACTGATGTGAAAACTGGAATTCTGGAATTGTAATTTAAGGTATCTTTTGTATCGTTTTGATTGGCGTCTTTAATCAAAACTTTTGAGAAAACTCCATTCTTCTTCTCAAAATAGTCAATAAAAAAGTTAATATTATTTGGCGGAATAGTATCAAATTGTCTCAATCCAATGTCTGCATCGCCATCAGTAAATTTAAAATCCAATACCAAAGCAGAATCTTTTCCATTGCTCCCTTTTATTATTTGGAATGAATTTGATGTAATAATTGGCTCATTCGGGAAAATAACTTCATCCTTACAAGAAGTTTGTATAAAACCAAAACCTGTAAAAATCAATATGTATAATCTCAAGTTTCTCATAATTAAGATTGAAAATCAAATTTAGTTTAAATTTAACGAAATTTTGAAACCTCTGTTATCTTTATTACAAATTATTTAAATGAACTTTCCAAATCCAGATCGTATATTTCAAATTGAACAAGAATCAAACTTTAATAATTTATGCTTAGAGATATTTCAGTTCCAAGCTAAAAATATTCCTATTTACCAAGAATATTTAAAGTATCTAAAAATAAATGTAGCAACTGTAAATGAAATAGAAAAAATTCCATTTTTACCGATTAGTTTTTTTAAATCTCATAAAATATCAAGTATTGAAAAAGATGAAATTATTTTTAGAAGCTCAGGAACAACAGGTTCAATTCCATCTAAACATTATATAGGTGATTTATCTATTTATGAAAAAAGTTTTATTCAAGGTTTTTCTACTTTTTATGGAGAGCAAAATGAGTTTGCACTTCTTGCTTTATTACCATCCTATTTAGAAAGAGATGGCTCATCTTTAGTTTATATGGTAGAAGAATTAATAAAAATCTCATCTCTGGATAGTGGTTTTTATTTATTTAATCATGAAGAACTTTATGAAAAATTACTAAAGTTAAAAGCATTAAATAAACCTACTTTATTAATTGGAGTGACTTTCGCACTTCTGGATTTTGCGGAAAAGTTTCAATTAAATTTTCCTGAATTAATCGTTATGGACACCGGAGGGATGAAAGGAAAGCGAAAAGAAATGATAAGAGAAGAGGTCCATAATTTGCTGAAAAACAGTTTTGGAGTTTCTGAAATTCATTCTGAATATGGCATGACGGAACTTTTGTCACAAGCATATTCTAAGGGAAACGGAATATTTGAAACCCCGAAATGGATGCAAATAAAAATTAGAGATACGAATGATCCGTTTACCTATTTATCTAATAATAAAACCGGCGGAATTAATATTATAGATCTTGCCAATGTTTACTCTTGCTCATTCATTGCTACACAAGATCTTGGTTTAAAGCACGAAAATGGAACTTTTGAAGTTAAAGGTAGATTTGATAATTCGGATATTAGAGGTTGTAATTTGATGATTGAATAATTATTAAATTACAATAAATCCCAATTTTTAATTAACTAATTGAATACCCGATCTTGCTTAGCGATTTAGAAATCATCCAAAAAACTTTCATAAGGCTAGATTCGCAGATGGAAAAATAAAAACGATTCCAGGAAGATTAATCCGAGAATTGGATCGTAAATTACCGTCAGAAAATTATGAATTGGCTTTATTTGGGTGATTACTACACCAAAAACGTTTGGATAAAAATAAGATTTATAGTTTACATGAGCCCGATGCGCCATATATTAGTAATGGAAAATAAAAATACGAGCTTAGAAGTATAGTATCTATTACAGTAGCGCAAAATGTGGAGTAATTCTGGAAGCAATAAATTTTACTAAAAATCAAAATGATAACCATACTTTAAATGCTGGCTTTTAGCAACAGCAAAGATTAAGTAAATTAGGTCCTAAAATAAGTATTTCTAAATAGAGGATATAAGCGCAACGTTTCAGTAAGAGGTAGTACGATTTGTTTACCCAAAAATTCTTTAAAAAACTGACAAAATATCGCCACACTAAAATAAAAAAAGGCTTTTCCAGAAGAGGAGCCATTGAACCAGTTATTGGAATCATAAAAACAGATCAACGATTAAATTAAAACTATTATCAAGGAATAAAAGGCGATCAAATCAATGTATTATTAGCTGCTTCTGCAATGAATTTTAAAAGAATAATGAATAAATGGAGAAAGAATTTATTAGCACATTTTTATTGATTCATTCTAATTGTTTTATTTCCAATTTATGAACTAAATTTTTATCGTAAATTTAATTTTTGACTCTTTAAGGTACGACTAGTTAATTTATTGATTAAATATTTGCTTTTGCAAATTCCTAGATAATAGTAATTTGATTTTAAAAAGAACCATACTATTAATTTAGAGGATATTTTAAGTACTAATTCACATTCGAAAAGTTAACTTATTAAATGTTCAATATTGCTTTTTAAAGTCATTAATGATGTAACTGACACTTTCGTTATTGTTATTTTCTTTCAAAAACATTAAATTTTGAGGTCAATATCCAAATTCATCATGTATTTTAAGTCAATGAAAAATAGGTCAGGGTCAAATCATCTATTATCCTGATTTGGATTTAAGAATTTTAAAAAAGTTTATTTCAACCACAATAATATTTTGTCCTAAAGTATATTTCTATGTACAATACGGATTGACAGTTGATTGAAATTTTATTCTACTTCAATTTTATATCCTTCGTGTTTACTCAGAATAACGGCTACATTAGTCAATAATACACCATAAATTACTTTTGAACAAATGTCTGCTATTGTGTAAGTAATCTGGCGGCCAACAACCCCTGCTTCGTTAAACAATCCTCCTTCAATTCCAAGCAAATGCGGCATCAGGTAAGCGCCTGGATAAAGCATCCAGGATATCAGAAATAAAACCCAAATCGAATTTAAGGTTTGCTGAGCTTTGAGAGGAATACCTTCTTTTCCTTCGGTAATTACTTTTTTCATCAGGTAAAGAATATGAATAAAAAATGCGGTTGAGATCGCTCCCCAAACCGCAAACACTATCAGGTTAGTAACTTCGTAAAACTGACCAATATATCCGGTAATGATCATTCCTGCGCCTGAAAACCAGAACTGATTGCGAATACTACTAAAGCTAGTACGTTTTAGCGTAATCACAAATAATATTTGAAATAGCAGCATAGGTACATCAATTAACCAATTTAGGTAACGGTAACCGTTATTAAACAGATCAGATCCACCTCCTAGGTAGTATCTGCCCCTTTTTATATCGAACACAAAGCTATTTGTCCAGTTATTTGCTTGAGCATATAGCAACAGGAAAGCCGATACCATAACCACCACCGAAAGTACGGCTGATATCCGGTATTTAGGTGCCACATCCTTAATAGTAAGTATAAAATAAAAAAGTGCCGCTAGCATTACTGCATAACCGAGTGTAAGCACATGGGCTACCATTTGGTAAGCCATTTCGCTAAATCCTTGTTCCAAACCTATGTAGTTTTCAAAAGTCGAGTTTCCTAAATTATTCATCTTATTAAATTTTTTAAATACTGTGTTGTTTTTTATAATCGAAAGTCAAATGTTTTTTTTCTTATCCCATTTGATGTAATTGTGGATTGTTTTGTTTTCGGATATTCAAGTTAAGTTTTAGGCTAAGACATCCAAATTTATTTTTTAAATTGTTGAAAGCATTTCTTTATATTGATTACTATTAAATATTACTCAAAAAAAGTACCAGAGTATTATACAATAAGGATAAAGAAAAAAAGATTTAATCAAGATGAATCTTTCAGCTCAAGTTTTAAACTTCTTAAATCATGGGATATTGAACTTGAAAGCTAACTTGCAAAATACCAAAACTCTGTTGCCATATTTCTTGAAGAACACGAACCAAATAAATTTTATAAAACATTAGTTTACAGAAATTTAAATTTGTTTTTCTAATTCTTGGGGTCAATAATTACAGCTAAAGTGTCTCTAATTAATTTCAATTGTTGGCATATATTTTGGTTTTTCAAAATTGCATGGCTTTAATCAAATCGTTATTATTAACAATGTAATTTATAACATAGAAAATATGAAAATAGCAATATTCAGCATTCACAGTTTTGACAGACCTTTTTTTGAAAAAATTAAGACGATCAACCACGAGCTTGTTTACTTTAAAGAACAACTTTCGAAAGAAACCGCAAATTTGGCTAAAGACTTTGACGCTATCGCAATTTTTACTTCTGACAATGCCAATGAAGAAGTCTTACAACTACTACATTCTTATGGTGTAAAATATATTGCTTTAAGGTCTGTGGGTTATGACCATGTCGACATAGAAAAAGCTGCAGAATTGAAAATAAAAGTTGCTAACGTTCCAGAATATTCACCTTTTGCCATTGCTGAACATACAGTAGCTATGATTTTAGCATTAAACAGAAAATTAATAATTGCTGATAACCGTGTGAAGCGACACGATTTTAGTTTGGGTGGTTTAACCGGATTTGACTTAAATGGTAAAACCGCCGGAATAATTGGAACTGGTAAAATAGGTTCGGTGTTAGCAAAAATACTACACGGCTTTGGATGTAAACTGCTTGCTTACGATAAAATTGAGGAAAGTTCACTAAAATCAAAATATGGATTGCATTATACGTCTCTTGATAATCTTTGCCAACAATCTGATATTATTAGTTTAAACCTTCCATTAAATAAAGACACGAAATATTTAATAAACGAGCAACAAATTTCTCTCATGAAAAATGGGGTGATATTAATAAATACCGCAAGAGGAGGCATTATTGATACACAAGCAATAATTAAAGGTTTAAAAGCTGGCAAAATTGGTTCATTTGGAATGGATGTGTACGAAAATGAAAAAGGAATCTTCTTTTATGATTTGAGTAAAAATATTCTTGAAGATGATACTCTAGCTTTGCTTACAACATTTAGCAATGTATTAATAACTGCACATCAATCCTTTTTAACAAATGAAGCATTGGATGGCATTGTTAACACGACATTGACAAATTTAGACCAATGGCAGAAAGAAGGCAAATCAGTTAACGATATCATTTAAATTAGATAAAAATGAAATTATTAGTAACCACCGATTTTTCGGCAAACTCAAAAGGAGCAATTAGATTTGCTCAAACTCTTGCTAAGCAAATAAAAAACGTAGAGGTTATTTTCTATTATGCAATTCATATTATGAAACCCACTCTATGGAATGATGCTTCTTTTAATAGATATAAAAATGAAGAAATAGAGCGGCTTTCTGCAACATTAAAAAAGTTTGTCATTAATGTTATTGGCAGTGCAAATAGCGAGTTCGCCAGTGTAAAATTTGTTGTTGATAATTGCAATTCAACCGAAAAAGACATAATACTCTTTGCAGAGAAAAATAAGATAGACTTTATCTGCATAGCTACCCAAGGTGCAGGTATGCTTAGAAAAGTAATGGGCACACATACCTCATATATTGTGAATAATTCTAAAGTTCCTGTGATGGTAATACCAAGCCATTATAGAGCTAAACCTTTAAAAAGTGCTACGTATTTATCTGATTTTGAAAATTTAAAAAATGAGGTGATTAAAATATCAAAACTTTCAAAAGAAATTTCTTTGCACTTAAATGTTTTGCATTATTCATCTGGTATACTTGATAAGAAGAAGTTTGAAAAAAATAAAGAATTATTTAACACAAAAGAATTTGAGAATATTAAATTAAATATCCAAAAAAACAACCTTGAACTATCACTTTTAAATAGAGTAACAGAATATACACAAAAATCAAAACCACAACTATTAATTATGTTTACCAAAAGAGAAAAAGGATTTTTTGAATCGATGTTCTTGCCCAGCAAATCGGCAGAATTGACGTATACAACCAAAGTGCCTGTTTTGATATTTTCAAAATGAAATGATTCAAAAATAAAAAAATGAGGAACTCTTTAAAACTTAGAGGTGCAATAATTAAAGGCTGACCAAATATGAATAACCTAATCCTCCTTCTATCGTTTTTGTGTTTACTCTCTGGAGTATTCTTTTTTCAAAAATTATGGCTTGGAGCATTGGGAGCTGTTATCATAGTTCTAATTTCGAAATTTTTATTTTTATCAGAAAGCAACGCAGTTTTTTATGAGTTGTCGGATGCTATGATTATTTGGACGGAACTCATTCTGCTGGTATTCGGAGCTTACCTGTTTTATAATACACTATCTTTTCATAAACATTTTATCCCTTTTACAGAAAGTGTTTCTATAATTTCTTCTCGCATTTCACTGGCAATTATACTCTGCTTTTTTATGGGGAGTTTTATGGAAGGTATTGCGGGTTTCGGAATTCCGGCATTACTCATAGCCCCACTTATGCTTACAGTAGGTTTTAAGCCCGTTACTGCTATTGTTTTACCATTGGCAGCAGGTATAACTGCCGTTCTATTTGGAGCATTGGGAACACCGTTGAGAATTGGATTGGGAATAAATGAACCTGATGAAGTAGTAACAATAACTATTATTTTAAATGCTTTACCTGCATTGGTAATTCCATTTATGTTGACTTTTCTTTTGTCCAAGACTGAGCAAATAAAAATTAGCTGGAAAAAAGAGTGGAAAATGCTTTTAGGAGCTGGAATTTGTTTTTATGTCCCATTTGCACTCACTGCAATGTTCTCAATAGAATTCCCATCGGTCGTTGCAGGAATAGCTGGCCTGCTGTTATTCGTCTTTGTATTTATACCAAAAAATGAAAAAATAGCTGGACGAATTTGGTGGAATACCTTTTCTCCTTATTTGTTTTTTATCGCTTTGTTATTGTTATGGAAATTTGTTTCTCAAAACGTTCGCTTTTCTTTATATCCTGACGTTAAGGAAATTTCGTTTTTTCAGCCCGGTATTATTTTTATAATTTCCTCAATTTGTATTTTATTTACATTAAACAAGAAAGATTTCGGGAAAAGTGTAGTCTCTTTAATGAAAGAATCACTTCATAAAATTCGTCTTCCTGCCGTTACTATTTTGTTATTAATTTGTTATACTCAACTAATTGCAAAATCATTATCAGTTAATTTAAGCTCATTAACTGCTTTAATGAATCAACCTTTGCAAATTGTGGTTCAACCATTAATTGGCATTAGCGGAAGTTTTATTACAGGGAGTGCGACTATGAGTAACCTTCTTTTTGTTGGAAGTTTAAGCGGATTAACCCTTTCGCAACAACCGCTATTAACTGCGATGCTTCATACAGGAGGTGCGATAGGTAATGCTATTTCTTTGCAAAATATTATCATGGTAAAATCGATAATTCCTGAAATTATTTCAGAGTCAAGAGTATTAAAATTTAACCTACCTGTCGTTGTACTTTATGCTGTGTTAGTTGTTTTATCCGCCCTGATTTATAGGAGATAGGCAGTAAATAGAAATTAATATGCAATTGATTAAAAGAATTGAGAATATTTATAAAGCCGAAAAATAAATTAATAATAAGATAAATTAGCCACAATGATAAAAATCCTTCTTCCAACTGATTTTTCAAAAATATCGCTCAATGCGATTGAATATGCTTTAAATTTTGCATCAGGCAGTAATACCAAATTTATTTTCTACCACTCCTTTATCCCGTTTAATTGTGCTTTATCAGGAACACTCGAAAATAACAGGAAAGAAATCATTACAGTCGAACGCGAATTAAAAATCATAATTGATAAACTGAGGTTTAAAATGCATGAAAAGTTTCCTGAAGTTGCGATAGAAACTTGTATTGAAAAAGGTGTAGAATCACGACAAATAATTTCGTACAGCAAGAAAAACAAAATTGATTTGATTATTATGGGAACTACCGGTGCAAGTGGCTTAAAAGAAATAATAATAGGAAGTGTTACAGTTGCTATTATTGCTAAAAGTGAGTGTCCAGTTTTAGCTGTTCCTTCAAATTATAAGTACAAGCCAATTCAAAAAATGCTGATGCCAACTAATTATGCTTTGCATGATTTGATTTCACTCAAATTTCTTTTTCAGTTTTCAGTTACAAAAAATGCAGCTATTCATTTCCTTCACATTCATCCAAAAGGAAAACCTTCTTTGAAAGATATCGAGTTGATGGAAGCTTTCAAAAAAACAATCAATAGTTTGTTTAAGAAAAAAAACAAAGAGTTCAGTTTACATCAAGGCAATGATGCAGAACAGTGTATTTCAACGTTAGTTAAAAAAGAAAAAATTGATATCACGGTGATGACTACTATCAAGCGTAAAAGTTTAATAAATCGCTTTTTTCATAGTAGTTTAACTAAGAAGATGGCTTGTCATACTCAAATTCCTTTATTGGCTATTCCAATAAATGAGATTTAGCGAAATATTTTTAAAATGAAATTAATTAGATTAGTAATCGAAGCTGCTGATAAATACAGTATACTTTTTGCACAATTATAAATAAATTAGAGATTATCAACATTTTATTAAAATCAAAAGAGAAAACTAAAAATATAATTAAATCTAAAACATAATACACTTTCAAAATGCTATTAACAATTCTTGGATTTTTACTTTGTGCTTCCGTGATTTTTTTCAGCGGCACTAAATTAGCTCATTATGGTGATCAAATAGCTGAATTAACTGGCATGGGTAAGGCATGGTTTGGTTTAATCATGATGGCTTCGGTGACTAGTTTGCCTGAATTGTTTGTTGGCATAAGCTCAGCAAGCATTATAGAATCTGCCGATTTTGCAGTGGGCGATGTATTAGGAAGTTGTGCCTTTAACTTAGCAGTATTATCTCTTTTAGATGTATTTTCAAAAAAAACAACCTTATTCTCTGTTGCTTCACAAAGTCATGTGCTTGCTGGTGCATTGGGTATTGTTTTGTTCGCTTTTGTAGGTATTGGTTTGTTTTTGCCGTATGATTTCAAACTAATTGATTGGATTGGGATAAGTAGTATTGTTTTTATTGGCATTTATTTAGTTTCAATTAAGTTGGTTTATCAATATGATAAAAATCACCCAACACCGGGCATTCCATCCAAACTATTGGAATTACAAAATAAAACAACGCTCAACAAAGTTATTTTTTGGTATTCAATAAACGCTTTAGTTGTTATTGGTGCGGCATTGTTACTTCCGTATTTTGCAGAACAAATTTCCGATCAATCTGGACTAAATAAATCATTTACAGGTACAATTTTGCTAGCGGCATCTACATCGCTTCCTGAAGTGGCTGTTTCGATAGCAGCAATTAGAATGGGGGCTATTGATATGGCTGTAGGTAATTTATTAGGCAGTAATTTATTCAACATTTTTATTTTGGCTATTGGTAATATTTTTTATACGAAAGGACATATTTTAGTAGATGCCTCGGAAAGTAACATTATCTCCGTATTCTCTATCATTACCATGACGGCAATTGCTATTATTGGGCTTACTTATCGCTCAAAAAACAAACCTTTTTTGCTTGCTTGGGATACTTTGCTTATTGTAATTATGTTTATTTTCAATATGGTCATCTTATATCAACTTCAATAATGAACCATCACCAATTACCTATTTCCGAAATTTATAAATTGCTAAACACAAGTAAGCAGGGATTAAATGCTACAGAAGTAGAAGAGCGACAAAAGCAATATGGAAAAAATGACCTAATTACAGGCACTGATGTTTCCAAAGAAGCGGCACACATGATTTTGTTAGACGATAATTTTGCAACCATTATCCTTGCAGTGAAAGAAGGGTGAAGAATATTTGACAACATCCGAAAATTCATTAAATACAGCATAACAGGCAACACCGGTAAAGTATTAAATGTCGTTCTAGCTCCACTTCTTGGTTTGCCCATTCCGCTTCTTCCCATCTAAATCCTATGGTTAAATCTCGTTACCGATGGTTTGCCAGGACTTGCCTTTGCATCGGAAACTGCCAAAGAAAATATTTTAAAACGACCGCCACGCAAACCAATTGAAAGTGTTTTTGCAGGTGGAATGGTAATTCATATTCTTTGGGTTGGTTTGTTGATGGGTGCCGTAGCTGTAAGTATTCAAAGTCAGGCAATTCACTCAGGAAATAACAAATGGATGACAATGGTATTTACGGTTTTAAGTATTTCTCGAATAGGATAAGGAATGACAATTCGCAGCGAATGGCAATTTTTATTCACGCAAGGTATATTTGGAAATAAACAATAAGTGGGAGCTGTGTTGTTGACACTTGGATTGCAGATGACGATAATTTATAATCCATTTTGCAGGATATTTTTAGCACACAAGTGCTTACGATAAAGGAATTATTACTTTACCTCGCATAGTCTTGTATTATGTTTTGGATAGTAAAAATTGAGAAAACTCGGTCTTGCTCGGGATTTAGAAGTCATCCAAAAAATTTTGGTAAGGCTCGATTCGCAGATCGAAAAATAAAAACGATTGCCGGCAGATTAATCCGAAAATTGGATCGTAAATTACCATCAGAAAAATCATGAAAGTGAATTGGCTTTATTTGGGCGAGTTCAGAAAGAAAAACGTTTAGATAAAAATAAGATTTATAGTTTACATGAGCCCGATGTGCAACGTATTAGCCAAGGAAAAGAACATAAAAATTCGAGTTTGGAAGTAAAGTATCTATTACGGAAGGACAAAATGTGCAGTAATTCTGGAAGCATTAGATTTTAGTAAAAAAATCAATATGATGGCCATACTTTAAATGCAGGCTTTTAGCAATAGCAGAGATTAATCATGTCCTAAAATAAGTATTTGTCAATAGAGAATATAAAGGCAACGTTTCAGTAAGAGGTAGTACGATTTATCTTCCCAAAAAAAATCAGAAAAAAACTGACAAAATATCGCCAAACTAAATTAAAAAAAGGCTTTTCCAGAAGAGCAGCTATTGAACCAGTTATTGGAATCTCAAAAACAGATCACCAATTAAATCGAAACTCATATCGAGGAATAAGAGACGATCACATTACTAAATTATTAGCTGATGCTTAAATGAATTTCAAAGAATGATGGATAAATGGAAAAAGAATTTATTAGCACATTTTAATCGATTCATTTTAATTGTTTTATTTCCAATTTATGAACTAAATTTTTAGTGTAAATTTAATTTTTTACTTTTTAAGGTGCGACTAAATAAACTTTACCAAAAAATAATTCTTTTTTCCTTTTTGTATAATTAAATAGTGTTCATTTATCAAAAGATTTTGGGTAACAATTAATTCGGAATCCACTATTTTTTCTCTGTTTAATAATACTCCACCGCCATTAATCATTTTTTTAGTTTCACCTTTAGATGGGAAAATTGTGGTGTGCAAAGCCAATAGATCTTGAATATTTAATTCTTTATTTATCAATTCTTTATTTATTTCAAATTGTGGAATTCCTTCAAAAACTTCAATAAATATTTCTTCAGACTTTCCTTTTAAAAATTCTAATGATCCATTAGAAAACAAGAAATCTGTAGTATTCAATGCGGTATCCAAAGCACTATGTCCATGAACTCTTAAGGTGACATCAGCTGCTAATTTCTTTTGAAGTAACCGCAAATGAGGTGCTTTTACATGTTCTTGAATACAATTTTCTATTTCTGATCGAGTAAGAAGAGTAAAAATTTTGATAAACAATTCTGCATCCTGATCACCTGTATTTAACCAAAATTGATAAAATTTAAATGGAGAAGTTAAAGAGGGTTCTAACCAAATATTTCCTCCTTCAGATTTACCAAATTTAGTTCCGTCCGATTTTTTTATTAATTGAGTAGTGAGCGCAAATGCTTCACCACCTGCCTTTTTTCTGATTAATTCTGTCCCTGTTACAATATTCCCCCACTGGTCTGAGCCGCCCATTTGCAACATGCAATTTTTCTCTTTCCATAAATGATAAAAATCATATCCTTGGATTAATTGGTAAGAAAACTCTGTAAAAGACATTCCTGTTTCTCCATCTAATCGACTTTTAACAGAATCTTTTGCCATCATGTAATTTACTGTAATATGTTTTCCAGCATCTCTAATAAAATCTAAAAAACTAAAATTCTTAAACCAATCGTAGTTATTTACAATTTCTGCAGAGTTACTTTTAGTATTAAAATCCAAAAATTTTTCTAATTGCTTTTGTATTCCTTTTAAATTTTGATCTAATATTTCTTCGGATAATAAATTTCTTTCTTTGGATTTACCTGATGGATCTCCAACCATACCAGTAGCTCCACCAACTAGTGCAAAAGGCTTATGTCCAGCATTTTGAAAATGAATCAAGGTCATAATCTGAGCTAAACTACCTACATGAAGAGAAACTGCCGTAGGATCAAAACCAATATAACCTGCAACACTTCCCTTTTCCAGCAACTCTTTCGTACCTGGCATTATATCGTGCAACATTCCTCTCCACGTCAACTCTTCTACAAAATTCATAGTCTAATTTCTTTTTTATTCTGGCAAATATAATTATTTGAATATAGGCTTATCATTTCTTATCGTTCAGAAAATTTAATTTATTTTCACATGCTTGGAAGCTGCTTTACAGAATGATAACATTATCATAAAACAATGCAATCTATTTTCTTGTAAATTGCTAATTCGTTATGAACTATTTATCTCACCATTATTTCGATCAAAAAAGCGAAGATTGCTATTATTTAGCTGGAATTGCTTTACCAGATTTGGTGAAAACATGCAATAGAAAATGGAACGTTCATCCAGAATTAAATAGTGAATTATCGAAAATTCAAAATTCAATTCATCAAGGTTGGCATCGACATTTGAAAGTAGATTTCTTATTTCACAATTCTGATTTCTTCTCTGTACAAACAGAAAAAATAAAAAATTCCATCACTCATATTGAATTTGGAAATAGGAATATTAGACCTTTTGTGCTTGCTCATATTGGATTGGAATTAATTTTAGATCATTTTTTATTAAAAAATAAAATGGTGAATACCGATTTATTTTATCAAAAACTAGGCTTTTGCGAAACAAAGGAATTAAGTTTTTTTTTACATTCTCAAGGCATTGAAAATTCATTATTATTTGAGAAATTTTATTCTGATTTCATCGGATATCGTTATTTAAATAATTATCAAAACAATGAAAACTTTGCTTATGCGTTAAACCGAATATGTAAAAAAGTTTTTAAGGCAGAAATACATGAAAACAAGCAATTAGAATTAGGAATTGCTTTAAAAACTTATATTGATGATTCAGAAAAAACTTTTATGTCTATATTTAACGAAATTTCGCAACAATTAAAATAAATGAAGTTCATTTACCTAAGCTTATTCAGCGTTTTATTTAGTTTATCTGCTTTTGCACAAAGAAAATATAGTAATGAGTTTTTAAATATTGGTGTTGGTTCTCGCGCATTTGGAATGTCGGGTGCAGTAGCTGCCAGTACAAATGATGTATATTCAGGCTATTGGAATCCAGCTGGATTAACTCAGATGAGTGGAAATGCCCAAGTCGGATTAATGCATTCCGAATATTTTGCAGGTATTGCAAAATATGATTTTGGTGGTTTTGCTACCGCCATTGATAATACATCTTATGTTGGTTTATCTGTAATTCGATTTGGAGTAGATGATATTCCAGATACTTCTGAATTAATAGATGCCGATGGAAATATTAATTATAATAAAGTAAAAACTTTTTCAACGGCAGATTATGCATTTCTACTAAGTTATGCTCGAAAAGTAAAAGGAAAGGACAGCACAATTTCCAAATTTAGTTATGGTGTGAACGCAAAAATTATACATCGTAAAGTTGGATCTTATGGCAAGGCTTGGGGTTTTGGAATAGATGCTGGTGCTCAATATCGTTTAAAGAAATTCACTTTTGCATTAATGGCAAAAGATATTACAACTACTTTTAACGGGTGGAGTTACACTGCAGAAAACTTGGAAGAAGTATTTTTAAGAACTGATAATGATATTCCTGTTAATTCTCTAGAAATAACGCTTCCATCTTTTATTTTAGGAACAGCTTATTCATCTCCAATCACTAAAAAAATTGGTGTAACAGCCGAAATAGATTTGAAATTAACTACAGATGGCCCTCGAAATGTTTTATTAAGACAGGATAATCAGGCGTTGAGTTTAGATCCAAATGCAGGAATTGAATTGGATTATGCAAAAATCGTTTATTTAAGAGGAGGTGTTGGAAACATTCAACGGGGTTTAGATTTTGAAGATCAAGAATCATTTAGTTTTCAACCAAATATTGGTTTAGGTATTAAAATCAGCAATTTTTCGATAGATTATGCTCTCACAAATATTGGAAACACATCGGATGCATTATACTCCAATGTTTTTTCTCTGAGATTAGATCTTATTAAAAAAAAAAGACCTGAGATAACCGAACCAGTAGGTCCAAAAATTATCAATCTTTATCCAACGGAATAATCTTGCTTTCTAAAGTAGAAATTAACATTTTCTGAATAGTTTTGTTCTCAACCAATAAAAAGGTGATCATGAATCTAGAAGAAGCCCAAGCAAGAATTCACCAATTAATAAAAGAAATAAAAAGCCATAATTACAATTATTATGTGCTAAGCGAAGCAAAAGTAAGCGATCAAGATTTTGATTCTTTATTGCAAGAGCTCATCCATTTAGAAAATAATTTTCCTGAATTTTTATTTTCTGAATCTCCTACTCAAAATGTAGGAGGCGAAATCAATAAAAACTTTCAAACGGTAGCACACAATTATCCAATGCTTTCTCTTGGGAATACTTATTCAGAAGCAGATTTATTGGCATTTGACCAACGTATTAAAAAAATAATTGGAGAAGAATTTACCTATGTCTGCGAATTAAAATTCGATGGATTGGCAATGGGAATTTCTTATTCAGATGGTAAAATGATTCAAGCAGTAACTCGGGGCGATGGTAGCAAAGGTGATGAAGTAACGGAAAATGTAAAAACGATCCATAGTCTTCCTCAAAATTACAATTCAGATGGATTACCATCAAGTTTTGAAGTTCGCGGCGAAGTGATAATGCACAGAAAGGCATTTAATAAACTAAATGAAAATAGGCTTAAAAATGGTGAACAAGTGTATGCCAATCCTAGAAATTTTGCATCAGGAAGCATGAAACTTCAAAATCCTAAGGAGGTTGCAAAACGACCAATGGATTGTTTTATGTATGGCTTTTATTCCAATGAGCGATTGAAAGAAGGTCATTATGAAAATATGATGGCCCTGAAATCAAAAGGTTTTAACGTTTCCCAACATATAAAAAAATGTGATGGCATACAAGATGTTTTAGAATATATCCATTATTGGGAAAAGAATCGAGAGCAATTAAGTTACGATATAGATGGAATTGTAATCAAAGTAAATGAATTGAATTTACAAGAAGAGTTGGGTTTTACTGTAAAATCACCTCGTTGGGCTATTTCATATAAGTATCAAGCTTTGCAAGTTCAAACCTTGTTAAAAGAAGTAACCTACCAAATAGGCAGAACAGGAGCTGTAACTCCTGTAGCTAATTTAGAACCTGTACAACTCGCTGGTACAGTGGTCAAAAGAGCGACTTTGCATAATGCAAATGAGATTTTACGCCTCGATTTACATGAAGGTGATACTGTATTAATTGAAAAAGGTGGAGAAATTATTCCAAAAATAATTAGTGTAGTTCCAGAATTTAGACTAAAAAATTCTATAGCTGTAATTTTTCCGGAAAATTGTCCAGAATGTGGAACGAAATTGATCAGAAAAGATGGAGAAGCTGTTTTTTATTGTCCAAATGAAAAAGAGTGCTCGCCTCAAGTAATTGGAAAAATCCAACATTTCACCAGCCGAAAGGCAATGAATATAGATAGCCTTGGAGAAGAAACAGTAGCTCTACTATTTACAAATAATCTAATACACTCTATTGCAGATATTTACACTTTAAGAGATAAGCAAAATTTACTTTTAGGAATCGGAAGATTGGGCCAAAAATCTGTTGATAATTTGATAATTGGAATTGAAGCCTCAAAAGAAATGCCCTTTGAGAAAGTTTTATTCGGTATTGGGATTAGGTTTGTTGGCGAAACAATTGCAAAAAAATTAGCTTTTCATTTCAAAAGTATCGATCAAATAAAAGCTGCACTTTATGATGAATTGCTAGAAGCAGATGAAATAGGTGACAAAATTGCTTTGAGTGTAATCGAATTTTTTGCTGATGAAGATAATAATGAATTGATTGAGCAATTAAAAAGTTCTGGATTGAATCTGGAAACAGATCAGAAAATGATGAAAAGCACTTCAACTATCTTAGAAGGAAAGAGTTTTGTAATTTCGGGTGTGTTTGAAATCAACAGTCGCGAAGATCTTACAAAGATTATTGAAGAAAATGGTGGAAAAATCCTAAGTTCAGTGTCTGCTAAGCTAAATTATTTGGTAGCAGGAGAAAACATGGGACCCTCCAAATTGGAGAAAGCCAATAAACTAGGTGTTCCTATTATTAATGAAACAGATTTATTAAACATGATAAATAATGAAAATACTTTATAACAATCGACTTTCAATAGCTTATAAGCAATTGAAAAAAGAAATAAAAAAATTAAGGATTAAACAAGAAGTTGAGAAAATACAATATGAAAACGCCGAAAAAGTAGGCTTGCTCTTCGAAGTAAAAGTAGATTCTGACATTATAAAAATTGAGCATTTCATCAAAACTTTGGAAAAAGATCACAAAAAAGTAAAAGCCTTGGGAATAATTTCGGCAAAACTTTTGGAAACAATTAAAAAGCCTTTACCATCTGTCGAGTTTTTTACGTTTAAAGATGTGAATTGGAAATTAGCTCCTGAGCATGAAAATGTTAAGAAATTTATTTTTTCAGAATTAGATATACTCATCAATTTATCAATGGACAAATGTTTTCCGATGGCTTTTATAGCGGCACACACTCCTGCAAAATTCAGAATTGGGCAATTTGAACCAGCTAGTAGTTTCGTATACGATTTTATGATTGATAATGGAGAAACCAATGAATTGTCTCGCTTTATTTCCAATGTAACTCATTATTTACACATGTTAAAGAAATAATATATGGATTTACACGGCGTGGGAGTTGCTTTAGTTACCCCTTTTGATAGCCAGGGAGAGATTGATTTTTCTAGTTTAGAAAAATTGATTAATCATTTGATAATTAATAAAATAGATTATTTAGTTCCTATCGGAACTACGGGAGAATCTGTTACATTAAGCCATGAAGAGAAAGTAGAGATATTCAGTTTTGTAGCTCAGATAGCATCAGATAGAATTCAATTGGTAGCAGGAATTGGAGGAAATAATACGAGAGAATTAGTCCATTCTTTAAAAAAATTCAACCTAAATAAATATTCGGCTATTCTTTCGGTAAGTCCTTATTACAATAAACCAAATCAAGAGGGAATTTTCCAACATTATAAATTATTTTCAGAGTCTGCTCCTCTTCCAGTAATTTTATATAATGTTCCTTCCAGAACGGGCTCATCTATTTCTGTTCAGACGATTTTACGTTTAGCAAAAGAAAAAAACATCATTGGAGTGAAAGAAGCAAGCGGCAATATGGATCAATGTATGAAGCTTGCAGCTCAAAAACCAAAGGGTTTTTGGTTAATAAGCGGAGATGATGCGCTTACTTTACCTCTTATCAGCGTAGGATTCGACGGAATTATCTCTGTAGTTGCCAATATTTTTCCAGAAAGTTTTTCCAAAATGACTCATGCAGCATTAAGCAACGACTTTGTTTCCGCACGAAAAATTCATCATTCCCTATTAGATTTTATTGATTTATTGTTCGCAGATGGCAGTCCTAGTGGAGTAAAAACAGGCTTAAAAGCCTTAGGAATATGCGATGATTATCTAAGATTGCCTTTGGCAAAGGTAAATGCTGATATTGCAAATTCGATAACTGAATTTGTAAATAGCAACAAATAAAAACTAGGCATATTTAATCTGATTAAACTAAAAAACCCATCTAATTTGTAAGCTAGATGGGTTTTTATAAACAAAAAAAAATATTAATTACTTTTTTGTTGCTTTAGCAGCATTAGCTGCTTCTTTGTTTTTGTGGTCTTGTACTTCTAAACGAATAGTCTGGGCTAGATTTTTTAAGTCTTGCATTCCTTTTCTCACGCGGGTTCCAGCTGCACTGTTACCTTTGTTATAAAATTTGTCAGCGTCTCCTTCTAGTTCAGTTACTAGATTTTTGAATTCATTAAATTTTTTCATTTCAGAATCTTTTAAAAGTTTTAATTTCAGTATTTATTGTTTAAGCTAATGTAGAACCATTTTTTTTATAAACAAAACAAAAAAAATAATTATTGTGCTTCTTCTAATTTTTGAGTTTGATATTTACCTGCTTTCAATTTTAACTCTACTTCGCTAAAGGCTTCTAATGTTCTATTTACATCTTCTAAAGTGTGCAAAGCAGTAGGAATTATTCGTAACATTAATTGTCCTTTTGGTATTACTGGATACATAACAATGGAGCAAAAAATGCTATAATTCTGTCGCAAATCCATAATTAAATTGGTAGCTTCAGTCATTTCACCTTTCAAATATACCGGAGTAACCATGGTATTGGTCATTCCAATATTAAATCCTCTCTGTTTTAAACCATTTTGCAGTGCATTTGCTATCACCCACAATTTTTCTTTTAGTTCTGGTTTAGTTCTCAATAATTGTAATCTTTTTCTTAACCCAATTACCATTGGCATAGGAAGCGATTTTGCAAAAGTCTGTGAACGCATATTATATCGTAGATAATTACAAATTTCTTCGGTACTTGAAATAAATGCACCAATACCAGCCATCGATTTTGCAAAAGTCCCGAAATAAATATCTACACCATCTATAACTCCTTGTTGTTCGTGTGTGCCAGCACCAGTTGCACCCATAGTTCCAAAACCATGTGCATCATCTATTAATAATCTGAATTTAAATTTTTCTTTTTTATTAACTACTTCTTTCAATTTCCCCATTGCCCCCGACATTCCAAAAACACCTTCTGTAATGACTAAAATAGCTCCTCCGGTATTTGCAACCCATTTGGTAGCTCGTTCCAACTGCTTTTCTAAGCTATCCATATCATTGTGCGTGTACACAAATCTTTTTCCAGCATGCAATCTTACTCCGTCTATAATACAAGCATGAGATTCTGCATCATATACTATTACGTCATGGCGATCTACCATACAATCAATTGCTGACATAATACCTTGATATCCATAGTTTAAAAGAAAGGTATCTTCTTTGCCTACAAATTCTGATAGCTCTTTTTCTAATGCCTCATGATGGTTGGAATTTCCCGACATCATTCTTGCTCCCATTGGATAAGCCAAGCCAAATTCCTTGGTGCCAGCTTCATCTGCTTCGCGTACTTCTGGATGGTTTGCCAATCCTAAATAATTGTTTAAACTCCAAACAAGGTGCTCTTTTCCTCGAAAATTCATGTGAGGAGCTATAGGTCCTTCTAGTTTTGGAAATGAAAAATAACCGTGAGCCATTTTTCTATGTTGGCCTAAAGGGCCTTGATTTTTTGAAATTTTGTCGAATAAATCCAATTGGCGTATTTTATGTTAAGAATATATTGATTTAATAATTTGTGCAAATTTAAACTATATTAAATCATTAACAAAGTATGAAGTGATTAGTTAAAAAAAAATTAGAGTTTTATAAAAAAAAATTGTTTTTTGCAATAATCTGATAATTATAACATATGTAGTGATCTAACGTCGCATGAGGGATTATCCCTAACAATGTAGAGGATTCTTTTTCAGGAAAAGATTTAGCGGAAAGCCTTATTTAACAAAATAATCTCAAGGAGATTTGATTGAAAAATGATTATAAGATTGGATTATTTTGTCAGAATACGCCACAGAAATGAAAAATAAAAATTAAAATGGAAATAAGTTATATATTGAGGACAAAATGGAAACTAAAAACATGGCTCAAAACAAAATAAAGGAACAATTGAGTGAAAAGTGTCACGATTATTTAAACATACGATTAGACCGTTTATTGGCAGAAGTTAAAGGTTTAAAGGTTTCATCTTTTGAAGAAACCAAAAGTAGTGCAGGCGATAAATTTGAAACTGGAAGAGCCATGATTCAGCAAGAAATGGATAAATTGGACAGGCAGATTTCGGAATTAAAAAATCAAAAAGCGAATTTGGATTATTTAGATATTTTGGAAATCAGAGATTCTGTACAAAATGGAAGTCTAGTTTATACCAATCAAGGAAATTTTTTGATAGCAATCGCTGCAGGAAAATTTGAAATTGATGACGTTTCATTTTATGCTATTTCGCCAGAATCTCCGATAGCAATGAGCATGAAAGGCAAAGTAGCTGGAGAAACATTGAAGTTTTTGAATAAAGAATATGTGATAGAATCTTTATCCTAAGCATTTTAAACATACAAAAAACGATACGTGCGATAATTTGCTATCTTTGCACATCAAGATTAATATCAAGAGCTATTTTCCACGGCGATACTTATTTAGTTTCCCTTTAATTTCAAAGTATCTTTCTTGAATTCTTGCTTCAATAATATCAGCAAGAATTAAAATCAAATTTTTTCATTTAATTAAACACACATGAAGTTCGAAGAACTTAATTTAATAGATCCATTATTAAAATCATTGGTAAAAGAGGGCTATGAAAGTCCAACACCAATTCAGGAACAGGCTATTCCTATTATTTTAGCTGGAAAAGACTTATTAGGTTGTGCCCAAACGGGAACGGGTAAAACAGCTGCTTTTGCATTACCAATTTTACAATTATTACATACCGCTAAGAAAACTGGTATTCATCCCATTCCGATTAGGGTTTTAATTTTAACTCCTACGCGAGAACTTGCGATACAAATAGAAGAAAGTTTTAAAGCTTACGGAAGTTTTACGGGGTTAAAACAATTGGTTGTTTTTGGGGGAGTATCACAAAATCCACAAACAGACGCGTTGAAAAAAGGGGTTGATATTTTGGTTGCAACACCGGGCAGATTATTAGATTTAATGCAACAGAAATTTATTAATCTTCATCATTTACAAATATTTGTTTTAGATGAAGCAGATAGAATGTTGGACATGGGTTTTGTGAATGATGTAAAGAAAATAATAGCAAAAATACCAGAAAGACGACAAACACTGTTCTTTTCTGCAACTATGCCGCAAGAAATACAAAAACTCGCAGACACTATTTTAAATAAACCAGAAAAAGTAGAAGTTAGCCCTGTTTCTTCAACAGCTGACACTATTGAGCAGCAATTATTTTTCGTAGAAAAGAATGATAAAAGAAAACTTCTAGTTGATTTATTAAAAGATAAAAGCATTAAAAGTGCATTAGTTTTTACTCGAACCAAACATGGTGCAGACAAGGTGGTGAAAGATTTATTCAATCATCAAATAATTGCGGAGGCTATCCATGGGAATAAGTCTCAAAATGCTAGACAAAGAGCTTTAACCAATTTTAAAACACAGAAAACCAGAGTATTGGTGGCAACAGATATTGCAGCGAGAGGAATTGATGTAGATAATTTAAGTCATGTAATTAATTACGAAATACCCAATATTCCAGAAACTTATGTGCATAGAATTGGCAGAACAGGTAGAGCTGGAGCCACAGGAATTGCCTTTTCTTTTTGTGATATGGAGGAAATTGATTTTCTAAAAGATATTCAGAAATTGATAGGCAAAAGCATTCCTTTGAATGATAGCCACAAATTTGTGATGAATGTTTCTGCGGCTAGTTTGGCTGGACCAGCAGCACCCGTAAAAAAGAAAAATAAACCAAGCAGTAAACAGAGAAATAGATCTAGAACTCGGCCAATGGCGAATTAAGGAAATGACTTATTTTTTAAATATTGTTTAATTAAACAAAAATATAAATAACAGTACTTTTGCTTTACGTAAAATTTTTTAATCTATAAAAAATGATTTATTTCTTACTCCTAATAGACTTTTCATCAATTCATTGTTAGCAGTTTGTTTTTTCAATATTTCTTTTAGTTGAAGGCAACGCGGTTTATGGTATAATCGCATTAATCATTTCAGCCATCCATGTAGAAACCTTTTTCAACATTAGGAATTTAACCTAGGATGAAATTGAGGCAAAATTTCAAAAAGTAAAATACTTTTATTATTGGCTTGTAGGACTAATGATCGTATTACTATTAATTAAAATCTATAATGTAAAAGAAATTTATAGTATTTAAAACTTCAAAAAAGAAAGTTTTATGTTTTGGAACTGGTGTAGTATTTTTATTTACTAATTTTTTAGTTTTTTTCAGAATATTGTAAAAAAATGCTGAATAACTTCAAATAAAATAAAAAGGGTCAATCAACTAATTGACCCTTTTTTTATAAAATCAATTCTCAGAAAGAACTTCAATAATCTTTTTATTAAATGCATCTAAATCTGCTGGAGATCTGCTGGTAATTAGATTTTTATCATAGACTACTTTTTCGTCTATCCAATTTGCACCTG
>JBBQYA010000021.1:0-36156 GCA_038209155.1 Sphingobacteriales bacterium
GATGGAACTTTGCAAAGACCTATTCTAGGTCAGTTTCTATCTCCCTATATTAATATTTTACCTACAATTACTTTAAGTTCTAGTGTACAAACAAATACTGGTGTTTCTAATTTTGATATCAATGCAACTGCTTTAGATTTAGATGGAACTATTGTAGAATATCAATGGAGTAAAGTGGGAACTAATAATTTAATTTTAAGTAATTCTAATACTTCCACTTTGGGATTAAGTAATTTAGAGGCAGGAAATTATACTTTTAGGCTTACAGTTAAAGATAATAGTAATGCTATTACAAGTTCAGATGTTCAGTTGAATGTTTTACCTGTTTCAAATCCTGTTACTGTAAATGCTGGAAGCGATATTTACACTTTCAGCAATATTCAAAATACGATTATTACAGCCACTAGTAATTTAGCTGTCAATAATATTTCTTCTATTCAATGGACTCAAATTAGTGGAACTTTACTAAGCACTACAGGATCAAACACTTTTAATTTAGTAATAAATCCACTTGCGACCGGAAATTTTGGTTTCAAAGTTGCCATTAGCAATTTGCAAAATCAAATGGCATTTGATACCGTAAACTTAATAGTAGCTTCACCTACTTCAAGTACTTTATATAGAATAAATGCAGGTGGAACATTGATAAGCGATCCGACTTTAGATTGGGCAAACGATAATTCTACGAATAGCAATCCACAATTAGCATCAGATAATAAAGGTATGATCAGCGGTTCAGGATCTTGGAATTATTCTAATACAACCTCTGCTCCTTCTGATGTTTTTAAAACGTATCGTTTTTCTACTTCTACTACAGATCCATTGAAATACTCATTTCCAGTTCAAAATGGAGATTTTGAAGTTCGATTATATTTTGCAGAAACGAATGCAACCGTAAAATCAGGAGGCTATAATCGTGTTTTTGATATTAAAATTGAAAACGCAAATGTTCTTCAAGGTTTAAATGTTTTTGCAGAAGCTGGAACAGCTGCCTTACAGAAAACTTTTTTTACGACCGTCAATGATGGAAGTGTGGATGTTAGTTTTATAAAAAATCTTTCCAGTCCGATAATTAACGCAATAGAAATTATTGGATTAAATGGAGCAGTTGCCACTGCAAAAACTTCTTTTTTGGAAGAAGAAAACAAAAATTTAATTATTTCGACACAAAAAGTAAAGGTTTATCCCAATCCATTCAACCATCAATTGACAATAGAAAACGATGAAGAAGAAGAAGGTAGTTTAACGTTAGTGGATGTGAACGGCAGAATTTTGTTAAATCAAAAAATATTTCAGGGAAATACCATTATCAATACAGAAAACCTAAATTTGAGTGTAGGAATTTATTTTCTTAAAATAATAAGCCAAAAAGGTGAACAGCAAACGATAAAGATTTTAAAAAATTAATAGTATAGCACACCAACAAAAAAGCATCGGAATTTTTCGGTGCTTTTTTTTGCATTAGGTTTCTATATTACTTTCTACCCAAGCTATCATATAATTTTCGAATATAAAATAATTGGCAACTCGTGTTCCCGAAAATCCTTTGCGATGGATAGTAAACTCTGCAAAACCTTCTTTTTTGTAAGTAAAGGGTTTAATTAAAATTTCATCTCTAAAAGAAATCCCTTTTCTACCAAACCATTTATAAATCGCTTCCTTTATGCACCAACAAGCATATAAATGATTTATTTCATGTTCTAAATTAATGAAATCTAATTCTGGTTTTGAAAGAAAACGATTTTTTATCAATAAAACCTTGGTACGAATAATTTCTAAATCAATACCAACTGGATAGGACTTACTCAAAAGCACAGCAGCCAAATCATTGGAATGACTAATAGAAATATTCTCTGGAAAGTTTTTCAGAATGGGTTTATTAAATTCATCTTTATCCAGCCAGATATAATCTTCGGTATTCATCATTTGCCGAAGCAAAACTCTACTTCCTAACCAATTCTTGGTTCGTTTTTCGTTTTGGAAACTAAGGAGATATTCTTTTTCCAAATCACTCAATTGAAGTTTTTTAAGCAATTCGTTTTCACTTTCTTCAATTTTCCAGATTCCTAATCGAGTTTCTACACCTATGATTTTATTGAATATCAGCGCCATTAAATGAAATAATTTCCCTTTTGTAGTCCATAAATTCTGTAATTCTGATGCTAAGAAATATTTCTAATTTAGACAAAAATTTAGAAGCCCATGATTCTCTCCGACAAAAGAATTTTAGAAGAAAAAGCAAAAGGAACTATAGTGATTGAGCCTTGGGATGCAACTTGCTTGGGTACAAATTCTTATGATGTGCATTTAGGAAAAAATTTAGCTACTTACAAAGATCGTATTCTGGATGCCAAACTTCACAACGAAATTATTCATTTCGAAATTCCTAATGAGGGATTTTTATTACAACCCAATACGCTTTATTTGGGAGTTACTTTAGAATACACAGAAACCCATGCTCATGTACCTTTTTTGGAAGGAAAATCTAGTACAGGCAGACTAGGAATAGATATACATGCTACCGCAGGAAAAGGAGATGTAGGTTTTTGTAATACTTGGACTTTGGAGATTTCCTGTGCGCAGCCTGTGCGCATTTATGCAGGAATGCCTATTGGTCAATTGATTTATTTTTTAGTAGATGGAGAGGTAGCAACCATGTACAATACTAAAATTAATGCAAAATATACTACTAAAACAATCAAACCAGTAGAATCAATGATGTGGAAAAACTCGTTTTAAGCTAATTATTTTTAAAACCCAAAAACATCAAGGTTTTAAATTCTTTAACTAAATCGTCCGCTTTTTTGGCTTCGTTTTGTAGTTTTTTGAAAGTCGCCATATCTTTTTCAAACTCCTTGGTTTTCCCCATTAGGCTTTGCAAAGTTGCTCTGCTGTGATAAGCTCTTCCGTAGTTTTTGTCTATTTCTATTACCATATTGTAATCTTCTAAAGCTCCTTGATAATCAGATAGATGACATCTAATGTTTCCTCTATGTTGATAAGCAATCGCATAGTATGGATCCAAAGAAATAGCAGAAGTAAAATCTTTATAGGCAAAATTTGAGTCGCCCAGAGTTTCGTAAGTGCAGCCTCTGTTACTATAAAAAATTGGGTTTTTTGGTTTGAGAGAAATGGCTGTTGTATAATCTTGAATGGCTGAGGAGAAATCTTGTATATCCTCAAAAACACATGCACGGTTATTATACGCTTCGGTAAATTTTGGATTAATCTCTATCGCTTTGTTAAAATCTAATAGTGCTTGATCTAAATTACCTTTTTCATGATTTAAACAAGCTCTATTGTATAATGCCGTAGGATAATCTCTCTTTAATTCCAAGGCTTTATTATAATCTAGAAGAACGTCGCAATAGTCAAAACATTCTGTCTTTTTGCTCAAACCCCTAGAATTATAAAATCCTGGGTTTTCGGGATCAATGAGAATCGCACGATTGAAATCGGCAATTGCTCCTCTTTTATCATTTAGTTTATCCTTAGAATTTCCTCTTAAATAATAGAGTTGAGCATTTTTTTCATCTCGTTCAATGGCCAAATTGAAAACTTGTATAGCTCTTAAATAATCACCTCGCTGATAAAAGTCAACTGCTGCTTCACATATATAATCTTTTTTGCTCATTGTAAGAAGTTAAATTTTAGAAAACTATTTCTTCTTACGATTTTAGGAAATTTAATGTTTCGGAAATGTGAAATATAAATACGTCTAATTATAGATTAAAAAATTGCTTTTTTTCAAACAGAAATAAAAGGGAACTGGAACAGGAAAGCACTAAAGAATTCAATAATAAAAAAAGGTCTAAAAACAAAAAAGCCCTCACATAATTAATGTAAGGGCTTTTCAAAAATGATTATGCCTTATGCAATTTTAACATTAGTTGCATTTAATCCTCTTTTTCCTTCTGTAACAGTAAATGTTACCGTGTCATTTTCTCTGATTTTGTCTACCAGACCTGTTACGTGAACGAAGATTTCTTCGCCAGTGTCTTCAGTTTGGATGAAACCGAAACCTTTAGTTTCGTTGAAAAATTTTACTTTACCTTTTGTCATTGTAATAAATTGTTTAATAAAAGTCCGAAGGTAAGTAAAATATATTCATGAAATGAAAATATAATTATTAATAGTGAATTGGAATTAATTAATGATGAAAATTATTGGTTTATAAATTTTTAAACTTCCTTACTTCTTATCCACACTAAATTTTCCTGCTCCAATGAAAAGCAAACCAAAAAATACGGCGGCTAGCTCTATAGCATGAGAAGCTTCGCCAATTCCATCTCCATTTTTGATATGCATAATAGAAGCTACCAGCATGGTGAAAAATAATAATAAGGCAGATGGTCTGAAAGCAAAACCAATAATGATAAATAATCCTCCAACCGTTTCGGCAAATGCTGCCATAAATCCCCAAACTATAGGGTAAAAATTAATACCAATATAGCTCATTGCTAATCCGAGTTTTTCCCATTTTTCGGGTCCTCCCAACATTTTGGGATACCCATGGAAAATCATCATAACTCCTATTCCGATTCTAAGAAATAATAATCCAGCGTTTGTATAATTTTTTAATCCTGATAAAATCATTTGTATTAAAATGTTAAAGTGACATTCGTTAATTCTACTTTCAATTTAGCTTTCATACCCATATATAAACTTCTATTATCAGTAATATGTCCTGCGGGAAAATTGAAAGCTACTGGGTAATCATATTCTTTTACATGTTCAGCAATTATTTTTTCTGCCGTTTTACCAAATGGAAAACGATTGTCTCTCATATCTGTCATCCCACCAACAATCAATCCTTTTAACTTTTTTAATTTTCCTGCACGCTTCAAAGATAAAATCATACGATCTATATGATAAAGATATTCATCTAAATCTTCGATAAATAAAATTTTACCATCGGTATTTAAATCAGAAACAGAACCCTGCAATGCATATAAAAGTGAAAGATTTCCACCAACAAGAATTCCTTCTGCTGATCCAATTCTGTTTTTTTCGGGTAATATATTTAGATGCTGAATAATTAACTCTTCTCCAAATAATGCCTTTTTTAAACTATCTAATGCCATTAAACTGTTTTGATTAAAACTTAAAGGCATGGTGGCATGTAGAGTTGGAATTCCAAAATTAGTTTGAATATGGGAATGAAAAACCGTAATATCACTAAAGCCTACAATCCACTTTGGTTTTTTTGCGAAAGCAGAGAAATTTAGATCATCAATAATTCTCATAGTTCCATAGCCACCTCTTGCACAGATAATAGCTTTCATAGAATCATCATCTAAAAAATCTTGAAAGTTTTTTGTTCTGATCGCATCAGAGCCTGCAAATTGATTTTCTTCTTTTCCGATTGATTTTCCAATTTTGACTTTAAGATTCCAAGAATCAAATAATGATATTGCTGGCTCTAATTCTAATTTAGAAATTTTTCTGGCGGTACTTAAAATCCCAATGGTATCTCCTGCAACTAAAAATGGCGGTTTCAACATAAATTATAAAGCGGAATGAATTCAAAATTATAAATTCAGGCTTAAAAAATTTAAAATTATGCTAATAAAATCAGAAACCTCGATTATTAACTATTGAATCCTATTTTTGCATTCTCAGAATGAAAGAATTTAAAAAATATACCGTAACAGCAGCTTTGCCCTATACCAATGGGCCAGTTCATATTGGACATTTGGCCGGAGTTTATTTGCCAGCAGATATTTATGTAAGATATTTAAGAGCTTGCAAAAAAGATGTAATATTTATCTGCGGCTCAGATGAGCATGGCGTAGCCATCACGTTGAAATCTAGAAACGAAGGAATTACCCCTCAAGAAGTAGTAGACAAATACCATAAAATAATAGGAGATTCTTTTAAGCAAATGGGAATTTCGTTTGATATTTATCATAGAACAAGTTCAGCAACACATCACAAAACCGCTTCAGAAATTTTTAGCACATTAAATGAAAAAGGTATTTTTGAAGTAGAAGAAACGGAACAATATTATGATAATGAAGCAAAGCAGTTTTTGGCAGATCGCTACATTACAGGTACTTGTCCTAATTGCGGAAATCCAAATGCTTATGGTGATCAATGCGAAAATTGCGGTTCTACGTTAAATCCTACTGATTTAATAAATCCTCAAAGTACATTATCTGGACTAGCCCCAGTTCTAAGAAAAACTAAAAATTGGTTCTTGCCATTAGATAAATTTCAAACTCGATTAGAAAATTATATTGGTTCGCATTCAGAATGGAGAAGTACGGTATTAGGGCAGTGCAAATCTTGGTTGCAAAACGGACTTCAACCTCGCGCTATGACCAGAGATTTGGATTGGGGGATAAAAGTTCCTTTGAAAAATGCGGAAGGAAAAGTATTGTATGTTTGGTTTGATGCTCCAATTGGATATATATCAGCAACTAAAGAACTTTTTAATAAAAATTTGACAGAGGAGCAAGCGGATTTATATTATTTAAGAAACAAGAAAAAAGAAGACAGACAAGGTAATTGGGAAGATTATTGGAAAAATGATTCTTCCAGATTAATTCATTTTATTGGAAAAGATAATATTGTTTTTCATTGCTTAATTTTTCCAGCTGTACTAATGGCAGAAGGGAGTTTTATTCTTCCAGATAATGTACCAGCCAATGAGTTTCTGAATTTGGAAGGAAAAAAAATCTCAACCTCTAGAAATTGGGCAGTTTGGCTAAATGAATATTTGGTGGATTTGCCGAATCGCCAAGATGAATTACGCTATGTTCTAACGTCTATTGCACCAGAAACTAAAGACAGCGATTTCAGTTGGAAAGATTACCAATCGCGTGTAAATAATGAATTGGTTGCTGTTTTAGGCAATTTTGTAAATCGTGTGGTGGTGCTTACCTGGAAATATTATGAAGGAATTGCTCCCGAATTTCCAACTATTAAATTAAATGATTCTTTACAAAGATCTATTGATTTAGCAGATCAAGATTTTCAAAAAGTAATTAGAAATATAGCTCCACTTTTAGAAAACTTTAAATTCAGGGATGCACAATTTGAAATGATGAATTTTGCACGAGCAGGAAACAAATTTTTGGCAGATACCGAACCTTGGAAATTGATTAAAGATGATGAAAACAAAGATTCTGTCGCCTTAATAATGAATTACATGATTCAGACTTGTGCAAACCTTATTTTACTTTGCGATCTATTTTTACCAGAAACAGCAAATAAACTTCGAAAGCAATTTAATCTAAATTCAGATTTTACAGGTTTTGAAAAATTTGGAATTTCTAATTTAATTCCTGCTGGTCATCTGATTAATGAAGCGGTTTTATTATTCAATAAAATAGAAGATGCAGAAATTCAATTTCAAATAGACAAGCTAGAATCTTCATTGAAAGCCAATAATGCTGTTGTGGAGAAGTCAAAAGAAATTATTGCTTTTGAAGATTTCGAGAAAACGGATATCCGAATTGGAACGATATTAGCAGCAGAAAAAGTTCCAAAAACAAAGAAATTACTTAAACTTACCATTGATACCGGAATAGATATTCGAACCGTGGTAAGCGGTATTGCAGAGCATTTTGATTCAGAGAAAATAATCGGACAACAAGTAAGTATTTTAGTAAATTTGGCACCGAGAGAAATCAAAGGAATCGTTTCGCAAGGGATGATTTTGATGGCAGAAGATGCAGAAGGAAAACTGTTTTTTGTTTCCACTCTTACAAACCTACCAACGGGTAGTGTAATTAAATAAAATAAAATTCTAGGTCCCGTAGTTCAACGGATAGAATTGGAGTTTCCTAAACTTTAGATATGGGTTCGATTCCCGTCGGGATCACTTTTTTAAATTGTAAATAGCTTTTTATGTGTATGTTAAGAAAAAGATTGAATTTATTTTTTGAGAAACTTAATAAAATTTACATAGCTGGACTATAAATTAATTTGTGCAAATTTTCAATTTTTGAAAATATCTTCTCTTTTAATTGTTCAATATTTACTTTGTTTTTGGCAGAAATAAAGATGGCAGGATCATTTGATTTTGCCATCCAACTATTCTTAAATTCTTCTAAGGACAAAGTTTTACCATTTTCCAAATCTTTTGATTCTGTATTGTATTGATCCATTTTGTTGAAAACAATAATGGTTTCTTTGTCCAAAGCATTCAATTCTTTCAAGGTTTGATTAACAATAATTAATTGTTCTTCAAAATTTGGATGCGAAACATCTACCACATGAATTAATAAATCAGCTTCTTTTACTTCGTCTAATGTAGAGGTAAAACATTCAATTAAATGATGTGGCAATTTTCTAATAAAACCAACAGTATCCGAAAGCAAAAAAGGAATGTCGTTGATAACTACTTTTCTAACGGTTGTGTCTAAGGTTGCAAACAATTTATTTTCAGCAAAAACATCAGCTTTGCTTAGTAAATTCATGATTGTAGACTTTCCAACATTAGTATATCCAACCAAAGCAACCCGTACCAATTGATTTCTATTTTTTCTTTGAACTTCGTTTTGCTTATTTATAAGAACCAGTCTTTCCTTCAATAATGAAATCTTATCGCGAATTATTCTTCTATCTGTTTCAATTTCAGTTTCTCCAGGTCCTTTCATTCCAATTCCTCCTTTTTGTTTACTCAAGTGAGTCCACATATTAGTAAGGCGAGGTAGTAAATATTGAAATTGTGCTAGTTCTACTTGAGTTTTTGCTTGTGCTGTTTTAGCTCTTGTTGCAAAAATATCTAAAATTAAATTGCTTCTATCCAGTATTTTACATTCTAAAAAGCGCTCAATATTTCTAATTTGAGAGGAAGTTAATTCATCATCAAAAATAACCATGTCTGCCTCTTCTGCTTTTACATAATCACGAATTTCTTCTAGTTTTCCCTTTCCTACAAATGTTCTGGTATCTGGTTTTTGGGCTTTTTGAGTAAAAGTTTTAAGCGTAATACCACCTGCTGTTTCTACCAAAAAAGCGAGTTCTTCTAAATATTCCTTTGCTTGTTCTTCTGATTGTTGAGGCGTAATTACTCCTATCAAAACCACTTTTTCGGCTTCCTTGGCAGTATTATGCATTTTTCTCATTCGTTGATTTTTGTTTTTGAAGTCGTGTAAATTGTTTGATCAAATAAAAAAGAGAAGCTAAAAAAAGCAGCAATAAAACTATTAAGCTAATATTTTTAGACTTTATAGATTTCTCTAATACTTTAATTTCCTTATTCTTGTTTTCAATAGTTGACTGAACATTGACTAAGGCTGTTTCTTGTCGTTGAATTTTAGATTCTTTATTGGCAAGTTCAAAAGTACCGTCCGTTTTTTCTGAAGTTCTTGCATCTAAAAGCTTTTTTAATTCTATAAAAATACCGTTATCTGTTCTTACAATATTTTCCAAAACCTCATTACTCCTTTTAATATCTTTCTTTGTTTGATTTCCAAAAAAACCAGTTTTGGATTCTAAACTTATTAGATAGTTTCCAAAATCATCTTTTCTTTTTTCTAACAATAAATGAAGTTTTTCTTTTATAACTTCTGTACTATCTGAAGCTTTTAAAGTTTGATCGAAAAGAAATAAAAAGGTAAATAATAGTAGGCGAATTAAGATTTTCATTGCTGTGATACTTCAAAGCACATGCCTAATAAGAGATTAATTTCCAGCTTGTCTTTGTTTTCTTTTATCAATAAAACCAGCCACATAAAAACCCGTAGCTGCAAAACAAGTTAAACTCATCACTCCAAAAACCATTAATCTTCTATTTCTTTTTTCAAGATCTGGTTCAGTTCTTGATTTTAATGCCATTGATGCAGTCATGATTGCAAAAACCAAAGTCAAAACAACTACCACGTGAGCAATTATTTTGTTATTGCTTTTTAATCCGGGTGTCATTGCTAATAAAATTAAACCCAATCCTACACCAATTAAAGCAGTTGGAGGACGTAGTGGATTAGAGAAATAACTAAAAAGTCCTGCACAAACAAGGACAAATGCAGTGATAAAATTAATAAGGTGTGGTTGTTTCATAAATTAAATTTGATGCAAATATACGCTATATAAAACAAAAAAACTTCTCGGCAATGAACCGAGAAGCCTAAACAAACTAAACCTAAACACTAAATAATAAAGAAATTACACTAAGAATAAATATCCTTTCTCCGAATAAAATCTTTTGTATTAATTTACGGAGTAAGATCATTAAGGGTTTGCAAAGGAATTTCAAATTATATGAAAAGGGTAAGCAGTATTTTTTTTCTGTTTTTAATAAGTATTTGGGTATTAGGAATATTCTCTATTTATTTACCTTACAAGCCAAATACTTACATTTCTAAAAATTCTTATCAAAACTTTAAAAAAACATTTCTAAGAGGCAAATTCTTTTCATCTGATCGTATAAGTCATAAAGAATTAATTTTTTATAGGACAAAAAACAAAACGAAAAATTGGTCAGCTTTCGTCAATCCCGAATTTCAAGATTTTAAGTTGTATAAAGAATCATATTCTATTCAAAGTTTAAAAAGAAACAGATTACAGCGGTTTTTTAAATCTAATTTACCTGTTTCTAAAAATGAATTTTTAATGAATCAATTTATTTTATTAAATAAAATTGAGTCAGACAGTGTTGAATTAATTATTGTGTCTTTATCTAAAACAGACTCCAATTTACTCTTTTATAAAAAACAATTAGTACCATGAGTTGGCTAGATAAACTAACCAATTATTTTGGTAAAAGACCTAATGGAAAATCAATTTTATATTTTAGATATGCTATTTATTTTATTTTAATTTTTAGAATATTTTGGCTTTTCCCCATTAATTCTAATTTAATAATCATTCACCAAATCACTAGTGATCAATCTTTTGAATTGACTAATTTTCTTATTCAACCTATTTTTTACTTGCTAAATAATGCAATTACTATTCAGCAATTTTTTATGTTAAGTTTATTAATTATCGTTTTAGCAATTTATAAAGGGCATTCAATTTTATTGGCTATTTTACTTTTTATTATTTCATTATTTTTAAATGAATTGAGCAAACCCATCATAAATGGTGGCGATAGAATGCATTGTCTTTTATTATTTGTAAATATTTTTTTCTTCACAAACAATAAATTTTATACTTATGATTTTCGATTTAGATTGCATAATTTTTTCCTTTTAGGAATAAAAATTCATATTTGTATTTTCTATTTTATTTCTGGTTTGGATAAATTAATGGATCCAAAATGGCTAAATGGAGAAGCTTTGCAGACGGTTTCTAGTCTTTCAGAATATGCTGTAAACGGTTTTCAAAATCTGAATAATTTGTACCTTTTAACTTTTTTAAGTTGGGCTACAATAGTATTCGAACTATCTTTTGGGATTCTTATTTGGTTTAAATTAGTTCGATTTTGGGTTTTGATAACAGGAATTATTTTTCACCTTTTCATAGCGATATTTTTAAGTCTTCCAGATTTTAGTTTAGTTATGCTATCTAGCTATTTACTATTTTATTCTATAAATCCTAAACAATTCAAAATGGATAAAACCAAAAAACCCGCTCTTTCAAGCGGGCTTTCCGTTCCTAATAATTGACCAAATTAACCTAAAGCTGTAGGGGAAGGAGTCGAACCCTCACGAAGTAGTTAATGTAAGAAATCTTACCTTTTCTGAACCTTCGCCACCGAGACAAGGAGGTGTGTCTGCCAATTTCACCACCCTACAATTTTTTATTATCAATAGGCAACGATTTGCTTTTGATATAACAAATGTAAAGTACTTGCCTATACGTTGCAAATATTTTAGTAAAATAATTTAATTATTATAATTATTGTAATATATTTATAAAAAAAATATAATTACTGAAAATCATGAACGAAAAACATCTTTCAAATTTAGATATTGATAAATTGGATCTACAGATTTTAAGCATACTTATGCGAAATGCAATGACACCCTTTACAGAAATTGCTAAAGAACTCATCATTTCTGGCGGAACTGTGCATGTTCGAATGAAGAAACTGGAAGAATTAGGAATCGTAAAAGGTTCAAATCTCGTAGTCAACCCATCCTTTTTAGGATTTGATATTTGTGCTTTTCTTGGAATATTCTTGGAGAAAGGTTTTTATTATCACGATGCTGTGGATAAAATGAGGCAGATAAAAGAAGTAGTTGAGCTTCATTATTGCACGGGTAGCTACAGTATGTTTGCAAAAATAATTTGCAGAGATACCAACCATTTGCGCGAAGTTTTGAACGAAAAAATTCAAGCAATAGAGGGAATCTCTCGAACAGAAACTTTTATCTCTCTAGAAGAAAGTATTAGAAGACAAATTACTTTAATTGATAATGGATAAAGAGTTTATTTTACTCTTTCTACATACGCTCCAGTTCTCGTATCAATCTTAATTCGCTCTCCAGTATTTACAAAAAGTGGAACCTTAATTTCTGCACCAGTTTCTAACGTTGCATTTTTCATCACGTTATTCACTGTATCGCCTTTTACGCCTGGTTCGGTATAACTTATTTCTAATTCTACATGGTTGGGAGCTTCTGCACCTAAAGGCTCTTCACTTTCAAAAGAAATTTGAACTTGCATTCCTTCTTTCAAAAATTTAGCAGCATCACCAAAAAGAATTCGATCAATATTGATTTGATCAAAAGTTTCATTATCCATACATACAAAAGTTTCTCCCTCTGGATATAAATATTGATAGTCTTTTACCTCTACTCGAGCAATCGTTACATCTTCATCTGCCCGGAAACGATACTCAACCAATTTATTAGTTTTTACATTTCTCATTTTGGCTTGGTAAAATGCTCTCAAATTTCCTGGTGTGCGGTGTTGACATTCCACTACAGTTAGAAGTTCGCCATTGAAACGAATAAAATTTCCTGATTTAAGATCGGATGGTTTTGACATAAAAAATTAGTGTGTTTCGGGCAAATATAAATGAAATATGCTTTTAAACCCTATGCTTCCTTAAAATCAGAAATTTGTATTTGATGAGTACAAAATTCATATTCTTGAGTTTGATTTGACGAAATAATGACTAATCTATCCTTTGTCCATTTTTCCATCATCTGCTGATACCATAAAATTCCAGCTTGATCCAAATTAGTGCAAGGTTCATCTAAAAGTAAAACGGGGGTATCGCTGAATAGGGCTAAAATAACTTTTACCCTCTGTTTCATGCCTGATGAAAATGTTTTTAAACTTCTGTTTTTGAATTTTTGTAGATTTATTTCTTCCAACAAAAGCTCTAAATTTGTATTCGGAAGATATTTTTTGAACTTAAAATGAAATTCAATAATTTCTAAAAGTGTAAATTCTTCTATTAATTCTAAATAAGGTGCACAAAGACTTATGCTCTTAAAAAAATTTTCAGGTTCAATGATTTGACCATTTTCTTGATAGGTTATTTCACCATTTGTGGGTGTAATATTTCCGGCTAATACTTGCAATAAAGTAGATTTTCCTGAACCATTTGCACCCAATATTGCATAGCGAAAGTTTCCAGTAAAACTCATACTTAAATTTCTGAATATCCACTCATGCTGGAATCGCTTAGCAATATTGTGAAGTTCTATGGTCAAGAAATAATTGCTTAAGTTATGATTGGTGAGAAAATCCTTTCATAATCCCTCTATTAGAGTTTCTCACAAAATTTACAATTTCATCTCGTTCTTCTGATGCTGGCATTTCTGCTTCAATTAATTCTAAGGCTTGAGAATTATTTAATTTCCTCATAAAGAGAATTCGATAAATATCTTGAATTTGCGCAATTTTTTCGGAGTTGAAACCCCTTCTTCGAAGTCCAACCGAATTAATTCCTACAAAAGCCAACGGTTCTCTTCCTGCTTTAGTAAAAGGTGGAACATCTTTACGAATAAGGGAACCTCCAGAAATCATCACATGCGAACCAATAGAAACAAACTGGTGGACTGCAGATAAACCGCCAACAATTGCAAAATCATCAATCGTTACATGTCCAGCCAATTGTACAGTATTTGCCAAAATGCAATTATTACCAATCAAACAATCGTGCGCTATGTGAACATAAGCCATTATTAAGCAATTATTGCCAATTTTAGTTTCGCCTCTGTCTATAGTTCCTCTATTTACAGTAGCACACTCGCGAATGGTACAATGATCTCCAATAATGGTTAACGTTTTCTCGCCGCCAAATTTTAAATCTTGTGGAATGGCAGAAATTACTGCGCCTGGAAAAATCCGACAATTTTTCCCAATTCTTGCACCTTCCATGATTGTTACGTTAGAACCTATCCAAGTTCCTTCTCCAATTTCCACATTTTTATGGATAGTAGAAAACGGATCAATAACTACATTATCGGCAATTCTACTTTCAGGATGAATATATGCTAAGGTCTGAATCATATAGTTTTCCTCACTATTTGAGCCATCATTTCTGATTCCATTACAATTTTATCACCCACATAAGCTACTCCTTTCATTTGGCAAATTCCGCGTCTGATAGGAGCAATTAGATCACAACGAATAATGATAGTATCTCCTGGAAGCACCTTATCTTTAAATCTGGTGTTATCAATTTTCATAAAATATGTCCAATAATTTTCAGGATCTGGAACCGTATTTAAAACTAAAATTCCTCCAGTTTGTGCCATCGCTTCTACTTGCAAAACTCCCGGCATTACAGGATTTCCTGGGAAATGACCTTTGAAAAACTCTTCATTCATAGTTACATTTTTCAATCCAACTACATGTGTTTGAGACAATTCTAAAATCTTATCAATTAATAAAAAAGGTTGCCGATGAGGTAAAATTTTACTTATTTCATTGATGTCGTAATAAGGTTTAATATTTGGATTATAAAGAGGTACACCTTTTCTGGACTTTTCTTTTTTAATTAATGCTTTAATTTTTTTAGCGAAAGCAACATTTGCTGCATGGCCAGGTCTAGCCGCCATTATTTGCCCTTTTAATGGCATTCCAATCAATGCTAAATCTCCTACAACATCCAATAATTTATGTCTGGCTGGCTCATTCTGATGGCGTAAACTTATATTATTTAAAATTCCTTCTTTGGCTACTTCTATTTTTGGTCGGTTAAATAATTTGGCTAATTTTTCTAATTCTGCGTCCGTAATTACTTTGTCGACTACTACAATTGCATTATTTAAGTCTCCACCTTTAATCAAGTTATTGGCAACTAGTGCTTCTAATTCATGCAGAAAACAAAAAGTTCTGGAAGAAGCAATTTCTTTTTTGAAATCACTCATGGTTAAAATGGTAGCGTGTTGGCTCCCCAATACAGGAGAATTATAATCTACCATTACCGTCACTCGATAGTCATCTTGCGGCATCGCAATCATTTCTACTCCTCTTTCTGGTTCAGCGTATCGTATAACTTGTTGAATATTATAATATTCTCTATCTGTCTCTTGGTCTACAAAACCCGCCTTTTCCAATGCCTCTATGAACTGGATAGAGCTGCCATCCATTATAGGTGCTTCTGGAGCATCCAATTCAATCAATACATTATCTAATTCTAATCCAGCCAGAGCTGCTAAAGTATGTTCAATTGTGGATACGCTACCTCCGTCTTGTTCTATGGTAGTTCCTCTAGAAGTATCGGTAACTAAATCCGCATCTGCATCTATAGTTGGCTGATGGGGAAGATCAATCCTTTTAAATTTATATCCGTGATTGTCTGGTGCTGGCTTAAAAGTAATAGTCACACTTTTACCGGTGTGTAGACCCACGCCAGACAAAGAAACAGGGTTTTTTATCGTTTTTTGTTTAACATTCATAAGAATTTTGCCAAGATTGCGGCAAGAAATAAGTTGATTTTTGGTAAAACAACAAAAAAAACCCTAAAAAGGCAAGTTTGCCTATGCGAAAAATCTAATAAATGTATAGTTTAGATTCAATAGCATAAAAATAACGTAAAAAGATTTAAATAATTGATTGTTTTATTTCTTTTAAAAGTTGCTCTAAATCCTCAATACGTTTTTCCAAATCAGGTAATCTTCTATAAACCACCTGAGATTTTAATGCATCTCTAAATGGAGATAAAGGACTTCCATTCCACAATTTACTTTCTTGTTTTATGGATTTAGATACTCCAGATTGAGCATTTATTTGTGTTCCATTGGCAATATAAATATGTCCTACAATACCCACTTGGCCTCCAATAACGCAATTATCGCCAATTTTTGTACTTCCAGAAATTCCAGCTTGTGATGCTACTACCGTATTTTTTCCGATCTCTACATTATGAGCTATTTGAATTAAATTATCCAATTTTACTCCTTGTTTTATAATAGTAGAGCCAATAGTTGCACGATCTATAGATGTATTTGAACCAATCTCCACATCATCCTCGATAATCACATTTCCGCTTTGTACTATTTTAGTAAAACTACCATCTGTTTGAGGTGCGAATCCAAATCCATCGCTGCCTATTACTGTGCTGGAATGAATAGCTATGTTGTTTCCTAATTTACAATCGTGGTAAATTTTGACACCAGCATGCAAAATTACATTATTGCCAATTGTGCAATTGTCGCCAATATATACTTGCGGAAAAATTTTTACATTATTTCCAATTTTTACATTATTTCCAATATAGGCAAATGCTCCAACATAACAATCCTCTCCTAATTCTGCATCATCTGCAATGAAAGAAAGATCTTCTATACCTGTTTTATTGGAACTAGATGTGAATTTTTGTAATAAAATAGTGAAGGCAGAATATGCATCCAGTACTCGTATTATAGTACAAGAAAAAGATTTTTCGCTCTCGAAATCTTGGTTCACAATAACGACTGATGATTCAGTATTGTAAAGGAAAGGTAGATATTTTGGATTAGAAAGAAAAGATATTGCTCCCTTTTTCCCATCATCAATCTTCGCCAAAGAAGAAATAATCACCGATTCGTCGCCCTCTACATTGCCACCAATCATATTACTAACCTCTTTTGCTGTTAATTTCATTTTCAAATTTAATAATTTATACCAAAATGGTAGAGCGGTAACTTTACAAGCTTACAAAGCTAAATATCAATACTTTTTAAATAACAAAGAAAGTTTTTTTTTACGGTAGTTAATGTGTTTTCGGATACGCTTCCATCAGAAGCTTCCAAAATATCTACTGTGTGACCAGAATTAAGTAAAATTTTTATTTCTTTTTCTTCTGTACTGTAAGCATTATTTTTTATTTCGTCTGTGAAAACGAAATATTCTGATTCCAAATATGAGATAGCTAAAGATTTCATTGTCTTTCTTTTGATGGATTCAACATAATCAAAATCAAAGGATTTCTTTTGAATTTCTACTCTAAATAATTCCCTTCTAGCAATACCTGAACATAGAACAGAAAGAATTTTATCTGAATGTTCTGCCCAAACTTTTATGGCAGAATGAATATCATTATCATCCAATTGCATAAACAAATCTAAAACTTGTTCCTTGTTTATGTGATTTTTAGAATTTAACAATAAAACCAATGCAGGAGTTCCAAATAATTCTGCACCTGAATTACTTAATTCCTTAGCACGGAGGATTATTTTCAATAACATTTGTTCTGCAGAAAGTACAGTTTTATGCAAATATACTTGCCAATACATAAGCCTTCTCGCGATTAAAAACTTTTCAACCGAGTAAATCCCTTTTTCTTCTATGACTAGTTCATTATCAACAACATTAATCATTTTTAAAATCCGATCAAAACCAATAATTCCCTCAGAAACTCCAGTGAAAAAAGAATCTCGATTTAAATAATCTAAACGATCAATATCCATTTGACCAGAAACCAATTCGTGCAAGAATTTTTTGCTGTATTGATTTTTGAAAATGGAAATGGCAAGTGTTAATTTGCCACTAAATTCGATATTTAGTTTTTCCATTATTTCTAATGAAATCATTTCATGGGTTCTTTTTTCTGCTAGAATTTCTTCCAAAGCATGAGAAAATGGGCCATGACCAATATCGTGTAACAATATAGCCACACTTACCGCTTCGCATTCTTCATCAGAAATTATAATTCCTTTGTTTTTTAAAGTTTCTAGCGCAGTACTCATCAAATGTAAAGCGCCAAGTGCATGATGAAAGCGAGTGTGCAATGCTCCCGGATAAACTAAATAGGTAAGACCCAACTGTTTGATGTTTCTTAGTCTTTGAAAATAAGGATGAGAAATTAAATCGAACAATATCTCGTGTTGTATGGTAATGAAACCATAAACAGGATCATTGAAAATTTTCTTCTTATTCTTGTGCAAGGTTAATGGATTAAATGTTGCTTGATTTTTATCTATGATACTACAAAGGTAAATTTTATAGTTTAGCTAAAAAGGTTTTATATTTTTGAATTTTATAAAAACAAACAAATTATGCAGGAAACAACCATTTTGTGGGCTGATGATGAAATAGATCTGTTGAAACCACATATTTTATTTTTAAGTGAAAAAGGATATAAAATTACCACAGTTACCAATGGAAGTGATGCTTTGGATGCATTTAAAAGTTCTTATTTTGATTTGGTTTTTTTGGATGAAAACATGCCAGGAATATCTGGTTTAGAAACATTATCAGAAATAAAAAATATAAGCGCAGATGTGCCCGTGGTTTTGATTACGAAAAATGAAGAGGAATATTTAATGGAGGATGCCATTGGGAGTAAAATAGCAGATTATTTAATAAAGCCAGTAAACCCAAAACAAATCTTATTAACTATCAAAAAATTGGTGGATAATAAACGTTTGATTAGTGAAAAAACTACTTCTGCATATCAGCAAGATTTTCGACAGTTGGGAATGACCTTAAATGATAATCTGAATTTTAATGAATGGGCAGAAGTTTATAAAAAACTTGTTTTTTGGGAACTGGAATTGGAAACTTTAGAGGATGAAGGGATGCATGAAATACTAACGATGCAAAAATCTGAAGCCAATGTTCAATTTGGAAAATACATAGAAAAAAATTATTTACAATGGACTTTTAAAGCTGAGGATATACCTGTTTTTTCAAATACCTTGTTAAAACGAAAAGTATTTCCATTGTTGGAAGAAAGCGTGCCAGTATTTTTTATTCTAATTGATAATTTAAGATATGATCAATGGAGAATATTGAATCCAATTATTACTGAATATTTTAGAATAGAAACAGAGGAAATGTACTACAGCATTTTGCCTACAGCAACTCAGTATTCAAGAAATGCAATCTTCTCAGGATTAACTCCCTTAGAAATGGAAAAAAGATTTCCAAAACTGTGGCAAAATGATGATGACGAAGGAGGAAAAAATTTGCATGAAGAAGAGTTTTTAAAAGATAATTTAGAAAGAAACAGAAAGAAAGTAAAACATAGTTATACAAAAATCGTGAATAACGAAGCAGGAAAATCATTGGTAGACAATGTTCCCAATATGTTTACAAATGATTTAAACGTAATTGTTTATAATTTTGTAGACATGCTTTCGCATTCGCGAACAGAGATGGAAATGATAAGAGAATTGGCTGGAGACGAAGCAGCTTATCGTTCTATTACTTTGAGTTGGTTTGAACATTCTCCATTATTAGATATTATAAAAAAACTCTCACAAAAGAAATGTAAGTTGGTGATAACTACCGATCACGGGACCATACGAGTAAAACATCCAAGTAAAGTAATTGGAGATAAAAACACTAATTCAAACCTTCGATATAAGCAAGGCAAAAACTTAAATTTTGCAGCTAAAGAAGTGTTTTTAATTAAAAATCCACATGATGCTAATCTTCCGAAATTAAATGTTTCTTCTTCATTTATTTTTGCAAAAGATGATTATTATTTTATTTACCCAAATAATTATAATCAGTTTGTAAATTATTTTAGCAATACTTTTCAACATGGAGGTATATCATTAGAAGAAATGATCATTCCTTTTGCAGTATATTCTAGCAAATAAATTTGAAGCAGGTAGAAGAAATAATAATAAGAGAAATATCCGAATTAGATAAAATTGTAAAAGCAATTTTATCTAATTCAGTGGATTCAAGAACAATTCTTTTGGAGGGAGAGATGGGGAGTGGAAAAACAACAGTTGTTTCTGCATTTGTTAAATTATTGGATTCTCCAGAAATGGTTTCTAGCCCAACATTTTCCATTGTAAATGATTATTCCACCTCATCTATTAAAATTTATCATTTTGATTTATATCGATTGAATTCTGTAAAAGAATTGCAAGAAATCGGTTTTGAAGAATATTTAGATGCAGAAAATTATTGTTTTATAGAATGGCCAAAGTTGGCAATTCCGTTTTTATCTGATAATTATTCAAGCATTAAAATCAGTTTAGAAGCAGATGGATCAAGAAAATTTGGATTATACAAAAGAAATGGAATAATATAAATTTTGGAGTAAGATTTTTTTTACCTTTAAGTCGAAAAAGAATTAAATGGGCGCAAATACTCCTCCAGGGTTTACCGAAATCGCAAAGCAGGCAATGATGATGCCTCAAGAAGCTTTACTTGAACTAAAAAGTAAGAAAAACACATTACAAATTGGTATTCCAAAAGAAACCAGCTATCAAGAAAATCGGATCGCATTAACTCCGCAATCTATTCACTTATTAGTTCAGCATGGCCACGAGGTTTTGGTAGAAAGCGGAGCGGGTAAAGCTGCAAATTTCAGCGATAGTGCTTATAGTGAATGTGGTGCACAGATCATATACGATACTAAAAAAGTTTTTGAATCAGATATTTTAATCAAAGTAGCTCCACCTTCTTTAGAGGAAATTGAGATGATGAAACAAGGGCAAACTTTAATTTCTGCCATACAATTAGCAGTGGTAAAAGAACAATACATTCAAGCTTTAATAGCGAAAAAAATAACTGCCATCTCTTATGAATATTTGAAGGATGAGTGGGGAGTTTTCACCGTAATAAGATCAATGAGTGAGATAGTCGGCGGTACTTCAATACTAATAGCGGCAGAATATTTAAGTAATGTAAGCCATGGAAGAGGAATTATGTTAGGCGGAATTTCCGGAATTCCACCATCTGAGGTAGTAATAATTGGCGCAGGAACTGTTGGAGAATTTGCAGCAAAAACAGCAATAGGATTAGGAGCAGAAGTTAAAGTTTTTGACAATTCTTTATACCGATTAAGAAGATTACAAAATAATATTGGAAGCAGAATTTTCACCTCAGTAATACAACCAATTGTATTAAAAAAAGCACTTGCAACCGCAGATGTTGCGGTAGGAGCCATATATTCTGAAATTGGACGAACACCATGTATAGTTTCCGACGAAATGGTAAGTTCTATGAAAGCAGGCTCTGTAATCATAGATGTAAGCATAGATCAAGGCGGGTGTTTTGAAACTTCTAGAGTTACCAATCATGATAAACCAATTTTTAAAAAGTATGATGTGATCCATTATTGCGTTCCAAATATTGCTTCCAGAGTATCAAGAACGGCATCTTATGCTTTAACAAATATTTTCACTCCCATACTTATTAGTATTGGCGAGGCTGGTGGAGTTAAGAATATGCTTTGGGAAAAATCGGGCGTGAGAAATGGAGTTTATGTATATCAAGGGCATTTAACCAATCAGCATTTATCAAATTTATTTAAACTTCCTTACAAAGATTTAGACTTATTGGTAGCAGCTCGGGTTTAAGTATGTTTAAATCATACAATAGAGCTTTATTTATTTATCGATTATTGTGTTTAAGTTTTCTTTTTGGTATTATTTTATCAAAGAAATTATGGTTTTCTGATCGTCTTTTACCTCTTATTCCTACTTTTGGAGATTTAAATTTGCTACCTAAACCCTTTGATAAGGTATTTTTGCTGTTACTCGGGGTTTTTTTATTTCTGGGATTTTTCATAAAAAGGGTTCAATTAAATACCATTTTCATTCTTTTTATTAGTTTTTTATTTTGTTTTTCGGATCAAATAAGATGGCAGCCTTGGATTTATCAATATCTTTTAATGTTTGTTCCATTTGCTTTTTTTGATTATAAAAAATCGTATAATATTATTCTGATTTTAGAAATGATTGTTATCATTTTTACATATTTCTGGACAGGAATTCATAAATTTCAACCTCAGTTTATTTATTATGTTTTCACACCAATCTTAAAAAACTTTTTCCATTTATCTTCCTATTTTATTAATGAATATAGAAATATCGGATATGTAATTCCAATCATAGAAATAGGTATTTCTTTCTTTTTATTTTTTAGAAAAACAAGAAATTTTGGAGTCATATTTTTGTTAGTTAGCCATTTATTTATACTTTATTATTTAAGTCCGTTAGGAATTAATTTTAATCAAATAGTATGGCCCTGGAATATAGCTATGATTAGTTTTGGATTTTTATTGTTCTTCAACAATAATGAAAAAATAATGCGTTTTGAATTACAAATAAAAGAAAAAGTGTATTTTTTATTATTTTTAATTTTAGTAGGAGTACTACCATTTTTTAGTTTATATAACAAGTGGGATCATTATTTATCTTTTAATGTTTATTCAGGAAAACCGAATGAATTGGCAGTGATTATTCCAGAAAATAAAAACAAAGTGCCTCGTTTAATAAATGAATATTTAGTAAAAGGAAATTTATTAAATACCGAAACTGTAATTAATTTAAACAGATGGTCAATGTTTGAATTAAATGTACCAATTCCTCCACAAAAAAGATTATACAAATTGCTGTCAAAAAAGGTAGTAAAGCACTATAATTTCGAGGGAGTTCTATTGATCAGAGAGCTTAAAAATAAAAAAAGCAAATTCTACTATGAAGGCATTTCCAAAACGGGGAAAAACTTGCCTCATCAAAAATTTCAGGAAAATCAATAATATTCCTACATTTAACCCATCAAAGCCTATCAAAACATAATTGACATGAAAAATTTTTGGTTTGACATTTGCATAACCCAAGATCAATCAATCAGTTTATGTATTTTAAATTTAACATCTAAACCGATTATTTAAAAACCAAAAAAAAATTAAAAATGGAAAATGCACAGAAAAAGAATACCAACTACATCTATGTTCTGCTAGCTGTAATTGCTTTATTATTAGGAACTAATATTTACACATTTCTGAAAAAGAATAAAACAGAGACAACCCTAACTACCGTAACAGATGAGAGAGCAGGATTGCAAAAGGAGCTAAACCAGTTGGAAGCAGAATTAGCCGAAGCTACTAACAGCACTACAGAACTAAGTGCAGAATTGGAAGAAAAGAATCTTCAATTGAAAAGCAAAGTAGAAGAACTTCAAAATTCTTTGAAAAAAGGTAATATGAGTGCTGGTCAATTGTCAAAATCAAAGAAAGAAATAGATCAACTAAGAATATTTGTCTCCAATTATCAAACTGAAGTTGAAGAACTTAAAGTAGAAAATGAAAGATTAAATACAGAAAACACTGGTTTGAAACAAACAGTAGTTGCTGAGCAAACCCGTGCTAGTAACCTTGCTTCTGAAAACACCAATTTGAGTGGAAAAATAAGTGCAGCTTCAATCCTGAAATCTGAAAATTTAACTATAACTCCAGTAAGAGAGCGTTCTAGCGGAAAAGAATCGGATGTGACTAAAGCAAAAAATGTAGATAAAATCAAAATCTCATTTACATTGGCCAACAACGATATAGCAGAAAAGGGATCGAAAGACTTTTATTTGAGAATTTTAGATCCAAAAGGAAACCTTGAAACGGTAACAGACAGAGAGCAAAGCATGTTTAAAGGAAATAATCAAGATATGCAGTATACAGCAAAATACACGATTAATTTTGATAATATGCCGCAGGTATATAACATGTACTGGACTAAATCTACAAATTTTGAAAAGGGTATGTATGAAGCTGTTTTATTCGCAGATGGAACAATTGTTGGAAATTCAAAATTCGAGTTGAAATAATATAAATTTATCATTTATTTAAAAATCCTCCTGAAATTCAGGAGGATTTTTTTTTAGAAAAAAGCTCTAGCTTGTACACCACCGCTATGAATAGCTTTTACGTTTTCAGAACTTCTACCATCGTACGTTAGATTAATTTGCAATCCTTTTGATACATTTTGTTGTAAAGTGGCATTCCATGTTATATTATTTCCGCTTTGCAATCCTTCCAATAATTCATAACCAACAGGTGAATTACTTTCCCCTAAATATTGATTTTTAATATAATTAATTTTAGCACCTATACTTGCTTTTTTAATTAAATTATATCTAAACTCTGTTCCTATTTTATTTAAAGTTACGGTTTCGCCACCAAAATTTGCGGCATTAATTTTTTTAGTATACCCATAGGAAAATGTAACGCGTAAAGTATTATTAACTTGATAATTAAACTCCGGACTTATCTCAGAAGAATTTATTTCAAAATTTCTTGTTTTTAGAAATTCAGAATTATACGTTTTAAATCCTTTTCGCAAAAACATAATAAAACCTGCATTTGAAATAAAATTCCATCGTAATCTTACACTATTTTCAGCATTTTCTCGAGTTTCAAAACCACCAGATAATAATGTTTTATCAGAATTAATCTGATAATTATATTCGGCACCATAGACTGGATCGGAACGCTTAAAATAAACGGTATTTCGAATAAATGAACTTAAAGAGATCAAACTAGTATCGGAAACTTTTAAATCAAAAGGATTGTAATTTGAAAATTCCGTACTGTTCTCTATTTTTTTATCAATTTTAAAAGTAGTTTGGTTGTAAAAATTAGTTGCGAATTTTTTAATTCCATTTTTGCCATTCCATCTAGCACTAGGATTTATGCTTAATACTTCATTAAAACCAGTTGATTTTGTTCGTATATAATTTGTAGTGTTTATAGATACCCTTATGTAATTTGCTTCGTAAGAAAATTGAGCAATTTCAAATTCATTTAAATCTTTTATACCATCTTTATTATAGTCGGTTTCCACACTCCAAACATAAACACCTTGCCCCTTCGGTACTTCCAAATAATTGAATTCGCGTTTAGGTTCTTGTCCACTGCCAATCTCATAATAGGTGAGAGAATTAAAAAAGCCGTTTAATATTCTTGATTCGTATTGAATTCTGGATAATAATGTATTTTCATTATTGGTAATGGTATCAATTTTATAATCAATTTTTCTGTACGTAGCATTTACTCTGAATACACTATTTGGATTTTTATTTAAAGCAGCATTCAAATTAATCATATCAGAAACCGAAGATCTTTTTAAATCATTAAATTGAGGAACAAAATCTTTTCTGTTTGCATAATCTACTCGAAAAGTGTTTTCTGCAGAATCTGAACTCTGAATAAAATACAACAATTGGCCAAATCCAGCCGAAGGTGCTATTAATACTTGCTGATCTATTTCATTGTGTTCTGCCCAATATTCGGTTCCAATTGTAAATTCTTTAAATCTTTTTGATAAATTAAATCGTTGTTTTAAAAATTCCGTTTTTCTTGAAGTGTCGCTAGTAGTTAAATTACTAACATCTGCTGCAATAGAATAAGATCCCATAATTATTTGGCTATTAAAACCATGAATTATTCCATTGTAAAATCCTGGCCGGTTCAATCTATTTAAGCGATAGCTAATTTTCTGTTTTAAATTTCTTAAATACGTGACTTCTATACCCGACAACAGCTCACTTTCAGTTCGTTGAAAGCCAATTAAATTAAAATCTCTTTCGAATTCGGCCGGGCGATACCTATCCAATGGAACAAATTTTCTACTGATATATTCATGGTCAATTCGCGTTATCAATTGGTGTTTGGTAGAATCTGATTTTTGTAATAAAGCGCGATAATTGGCAGAAAATTTAATACCTAAACCATCATTATCTTCATCATCATTTGTCGAAAATAAATTTTTATCATTTTGGCTGTAAGCCAATTCTGTGAACACGGAGAAATTTTTATTAATCTGATAATTTCCTCCGATTGTACTTAGTTGATTGTTTTTGGGTGTTATTAATAGAAGTATGGGCAAATGGTCACCCTGTGGAATTCCATCTATTGGAAAAACAAATTTAAAAACCCTTCCATTGGCTGTAGAAGAGGTTTGTAAAAGGTAATTCCCCTTTTTTACTCCTACTTGACTGAAGCCTAAACGATATTTTGCGCTGTCTAAATTGGTTGAATATTCATAAATAGTGAAACCCAAACTATCTATTTTTTTATATAAAATTTCATCTTTATTAAAAGGAACAGAATCTATATTTGGAAAAAAAGCTTGATTGGTTTGGTCACCAATTCCTTTTAAAAATAATTTTTGTTCATTATCTAAATTCTGTAATAGTGGCTGATTCCTGCTATCTTTTTCAGCAAAATGATTAAATTTTAAACTAAACTTATTGTGGTATATTTCATTGTTCAGATAAAGTAAAGATCGTGAATAATTACGATCGCTATATTCAAATTCTGCACTTATTCTGGAGTATTGAGTTATCAATCTTTTGGCAGTAAAAGTAAGTTCCGCAGTGTTATAATCAATAATATAATCATTCTCTGCACCACGAATGAGTAGTTCACCATCTAAAATAATCCGCTCGGTGCCAGAAAGTATAATTATAAATTGTTCGTTGTTGTCTCCTTGCAAACGGTATGGACCTTGATTGGATTCTGTTCCAAGAAACTGAGATCGAGCGTATTTACCTTTTGCTACTGCTATAGAAGCCCCAGAAAGCATTTTTGTAGTACTATCAGAAAAGGTATTAGCGGTTCTAAACGAGCCTCCTTTTAATTTTTTCCAGTAATTCATAAAATAAGAATCGGGTCTTCTTAATTCAAAATCTCCAACAATAAGAGAAGTGTTTTTTCTTTTTAGTTGAATAAACACTTGATCGAAATCTTGAATTTGTTGGGTATTTCCTTCTGCTTGGATAGGAATATTATCATCAGAAATACTTGCTAACAAATCAATATCACTACCTAATTTACCTGCCAATTGTAAAGATAAATTAGAATTTACCGATAAATCTTGATTATTTCCAAAAGCAATACTTCTGGAAACGCTTCCGCTTTTGCTTAAACCGCCTAATGATAAAACATTGTTAGGACCATCAGAGAGAGTTATGCTATAAGGGTTTTCCGTATTTTCGGATTTTGATTCTATTAAACGATAATTTTTATTAAAATAAACTTTTGAGAAATTAAATGGAAATACTTGGTAGTGAATTTTTACCGTATCAGAAAGTAATACCTTATTCTTTATTAATAACGCTTTCGAATAATCAATAATAAATAGTTCATTATTAATTTTATTTCCATTTCTGTCAAAAAGTAAAATGGAATTATATATCAAACTATTGGTATCTATTTGAGTGGTATCTCCCTGTAGTATAAGGGTTTTAGTTCTTTTGTTTGTAGTTGAATTTTGTGCAAATAAACTTACAAAAGAGAATAAAGAAATAATAAACAATAAGGCAACTTTACTCATCTGATCTGCTTATTGTTATAAACCCTGTATTTTAAGATTTAGTATGATTATCATAAACCGGAAAATTTAAATAAAAAGAAGTTCCATACCCTATTTCCGTTTCAAACCAAATTTTACCGTTAGAGTTTTCAACAATATTTTTAATAATTGCCAATCCCATACCCATTCCAGAAGATTTCGTTGTAAAATTGGGTTCAAAAATTTTGTCTTTTAATTCATTGGGTATTCCTATTCCATTATCGGTAAAACTGATTTGAATAATATCAAATATGTTTTTTGTACTAATAATGATTTCCCCGTCGCTTTCTTCTTTTATAGCTTGAATAGCATTTTTAATAAGATTATTGCAAGTTCTCAATAGTTGATCTTTATCTGCAATAATGTAGTTTTCTTCTGCATCTGCAAGAAAAGTAATGGATACTTCACTGGAATTTTTAAATAATTCCATAGATTTTAAGATTACATCATCCACCTTCACAATCTCATTTTTTGTAATCGGCATTTGGGCAAAATCGGAAAACTCAATGGCAATATTTGACAAACTATCTATTTGCTCAATCAAAACATTTTTGAATTTTTCAAACTTAATTTTAAACTCAGGATCCCGATTTTGATAGGCACGATCTAATAGTTGAATCCCAAGTTTAATAGGTGTGAGCGGGTTTTTTATTTCATGCGCAACTTGTTTAGCCATTTCTCGCCAAGCAGATTCACGCTCAGATCTTGCCAATTTTGCGGTGCTCATTTCCAATGCGATTATCATTTTATTGTACTCCCGAATGAGGTTTCCAATTTCATCTTTTCCTTTCCAAGTTATAGGTTCATTATGATTTCCGATTTTAGTTTTCTTTATACTGTTTTCTATTAAAGTAAGCGGTTTGGTAATGCTATTAGCAATGAACACGGCAAAAAATCCAATCAATACAAATACAAATGCATAGACATTGATTAAAGTATTTAAGAAATTTAAAATCTCAGAATTATATTCTTTTGGGTTGGCAAAAAAGGGTAAATTAATATAGGCTATTGTTTCTCGATTCTGATTCAGAAGAGGTGCATAAGCTGAAAAGTATTCTAGTTTTCCAATTTTTTCTTTAGCAATAATTTCAGTTCGCATTTTATTTTTCATTTCTTCAAATGCTACAGGATTCATTTTTTCAGAAATTAATTTTTTTTCAAACACCTTTGGTTGTGTACTTATTTCTAAATGCCCTTGCAAATTATATAGATTAATATCTGTATTATAAACTGCAGACAAGGAAGTTAAATTCAGCGCAAAATCATCTTGATTTGTAGAAAAATTTAAACCTTTATCAGAAATATCTTTTTCAATTGCAGAAACTACGGCTTTGGTTAATTGACTTACGCGGGAGTTTTGTTGAACTAAATATTGCCTTGACAAATAAGAAAAAGTAATAAATCCAATTAAAATAAGCGAACCCACAACCGTAATTAATACTGCACTTTGAATTCGAGTTTTATATAATACGCCAAATGATTTTATAGAGTTAAATTTATTTATTTGATCGTTGGTAAATACTTTAAGATTAAATAACTTAGAAAATTTAGTCCAAAGCAAAAAGAGGAAAAGCATTAAGGATAAAAAGGCAAATAGGTAAGAAAAAATGGCTAGCAAAGTATAGTTACTATCTTTTACCTTACTCATTACAATCAATGTACGATTTGCAGGTTTGTATAATAAATGATTATAACCATTGATATCAATAGAAGAAAAACCACTAATTACTTTTCCAAATTCGTCAGAATTTAAACTATAGGCATATTGACCATGCTGATTTACTAATTTATCATTAGCATATACGCTGTATGAATAATTATAAAAATCTCTGTTCAAACCAAAATCTCCATCTAGTAATAATTCGGGATAGGGATTGTTTTCTTGTAATGTTCTTAATTTAAATTGAAGAATTAATGTTCCGCAAAACTGACCTTGAAAATAAATAGGAATACCAGAAAAGTAAGTTTGCAAACCATTAGCATCATTTAATGTAAATAAGCCTGCATTTTCTGCAGATATTCTAGAAGATCGTAACACACTATCAACTATTATATAATTGGGTGGATATCTACTAGCTATCGGAATATTAAATAAATTGTATTCGTAATTTATAACTTCGTATTTAGAAAAGTATCCTCCAAAATAAAGTTTATTCAAACGCTCATTGAGCAAAACTCGATCTTGAATAGGGGATTTGAAATAGGAAATAATAAAATTATCTTTTCTTATTCTTTTAAAAATATCTAAGAATAAATACTCGGCAACTGGGTCTTTATTGCTTTCCAATTTACCGGCTAATAATTCCCGATTTCCTTTTTCTTTCTTATTATTAAATTCATTTAATTTAATAGCAGAAGCAAAAGAAAAGATAAAAAGCAACAAAACTGCATTTGAAAAACTAAATTGTTTTTTATGAGTTTTTCTGACTCTTTCTAAAATAATTAAATATAATGCAGATGCAAAAATAAGAATATCAACGCTTTGTATCGAGATTTTTATAGCCACAAAGATTGAAAAGGCAATCATAAAAAGCCAAATCTTTTCTACTTTGGTATATTGAAAGTAATCGATAAAAGAGACTACCATAAACGATAACTGATAAATAGCGTAAAGGCAAAAACCTAAAAGCACAAAACCTATTACACTATAAATAGAAATACTTAAAATATTGGTAACATCAAATGATATGCTTGAATTGATGATTAAACCTCGAAATAAATAGCTCAATAATTCGCTAAAAAGTAAAATAAAAAGCAGGTAAAATACAGAGCGTAAATGGGTAATTTTTGTTTTGGTTCTGGATCGAAAGAATTTAATTTGATGCTCTCGAATAAAGTCAACTATCCATAATAATAAAAAGGTATTTAATAAAAAATCTCCAAGAGAAGGTAATATAATACTGGAGGCATAAATGGTTGGACTAAATAATTCTAAGGCATAAAGTTCAACAGGCCATTTAATATATAAGGTGAAACTTCTAATTAGTATACTTAATGAAATAAAGATGAAAAAGCCTAATCCTAATTGTTTTTGGCTATAAATAAACCAGCGAGAAATAGCTCGAATTAGGAGATATAAAAAGATAAAACCTGATAGCCAAAGGATAATTTTAAGTATTGGTATTTCTGGATTTGCACCCAAACTATCGTAGGAAATTGCAAACAGGAAACCGCCTCTGTTACTCTTAATAGCCCATTTCGGAAAAATGGTGTTTCTTAAAACCAATAAATTTTTCTCTATTTTAAAATCCGAATCAAGACTGTTTTCTAAATATTCATTTTGATAAGCATATTTACTTTTAATAGCAATAAAACAAACGATATTGAGACGATTGATTACCGTATCTACTAAACAATAATCTCCGTTAGCAAGTTTCTGAAAACTCGTAGTTCCTAAATCTTTGAATAAATTAACTTCTGGAATTATTCGATTATCTGTCCAAAAAATACACGAATCTTTATCAAAAATTAATAAGCCAATATTCTGCTTATTAAAATCATTAATAATTTTTGATGACTGAGTTTTACTAGATTTAGAAAAGTTTAAGGTAAAATCTAAAAATCGCTGGCTTCTTAAAGTTGTCTGGATAAAACTTTCTCTTTGATTTACTACATTTTGAATATGTCTTGCATCGCTTTCCAATGTTTCAATATCACCAAATTGTCTACTAGCAATAATGGCTAACAGAAAAAATATGATGCTAAGTACAAAATTTCTTCGGATGGAATCCGGTATGGATAAATGTATTTGCAAAGCCTTACAAGTATAAGTATTTAGCCAGCAAGCTTTGGCCTAGATATGTAGAAAATTAAATTTCCTCTTTCGATCCATTCGTTGAAGATTTATTTTGATTTTTATCAAAACTAATTTTTTTTAACGTGAGTGCTATTTACAAATCTAAAACCAAAGAACAAGTTTCCATTGCTTTATTTACTTTTTTAACCAACCCTTGTAAAACATTTCCTGGTCCGCATTCTGTAAATGAATTGGCTCCGTCTATAACCATTTGTTGCACACTTTGCGACCAAAGAACGGGCATGGTTAATTGTTTTATTAAGTTTTGCTTTATCTGCTCCGGATCTATGTTTGGTTTTGCTGTTACATTTTGATAAATAGGGCTATAAGGTTTCGAAAATGGTGTTTTTGAAATGGCCACTTCTAGTTCTATTCTTGCTGGTTCCATTAAAGGTGAATGAAAAGCGCCTCCTACATTTAGCATTAGCGCACGTTTTGCACCTGCTGCTGTCATTTGTTTACAGGCTTCTGTTACGCCAGATATTGTTCCAGAAATTACTAATTGTCCAGGGCAGTTATAGTTTGCAGGTACTACGATATCTTGTATGCCAGCACAAATATCTTCCACCAATTTATCTTCTAAACCTAGGATTGCTGCCATGGTTCCAGGCTGTATTTCGCAAGCTTTTTGCATGGCATTAGCTCTTGCAATTACCAATCTCAGTGCATCTTCAAATAATAAACAATGATTGGCGACTAAAGCAGAAAATTCTCCTAAAGAATGACCAGCCACCATATTAGGATGTAGTTCTTTATTGCCAACCTGAGCCAGAATAGTAGAATGAAGAAAAATAGCAGGTTGAGTTACATTAGTTTGACGAAGATCTTCTTCTGACCCTTCAAACATCAATTTGCTTATTTCAAATCCAATAATTTCATCTGCAACCTCAAAAAGCTGCTTAGCAATATCAGAATGTTCGAATAAACTTTTTCCCATACCTGGAAATTGGGAACCTTGACCTGGAAATATAAATGCTTTCATAGATTTTAATTAAAGGGCTAAACCTAAATAAAATCAAGCTTTACATCAAATTTGTTTAGCTCAAATGCGAACCAATCAATCGAAGAAATTCTGAACGGGTCTTATCATTGTCAAAAGCACCTGTAAAAGCAGAAGTCGTAGTAGTTGAATTCTGCTTTTGAACTCCACGCATACTCATGCAAAGATGTCTACATTCTATTACTACAGCCACTCCAGAGGGTTTTAATGTATTGTTTATGCAATCTCTGATTTCATTTGTCAATCTTTCTTGTACTTGCAATCTTCTAGAAAAAGCATCTACAACTCTTGGAATTTTACTTAATCCTACGATATGTCCGTTTGGAATATAAGCAATATGTGCTTTTCCAAAAAATGGAAGTAAATGATGTTCGCACAAAGAATAAAGTTCAATATCTTTCACTATCACCATTTGGCTGTAATCTTCTTGAAAAATAGCAGATTTTAAAATTTCCGCAGGATCTATTTCGTAGCCCTGTGTTAAAAATTGCATCGCTTTCGCTGCTCTTTCTGGTGTTTTGAGTATTCCTTCACGATTGGTATTTTCACCAATGTTTTCGAGTATTTGTTTATAACTATCGCTCAAAGCAGTTATTGCTTCTTGATTATATACCACTTCATTATGGTATCCTTTTACTTCTGTACTAATCTCGTTATTGTGCATGTTTAGGTATTTATTTTCCTCCAAAATATTCAACAAAATTATTTTCTGTTTCGAAAAGTTTAATGCTGTGTAATTCTGCTCCGTTTATATGAGGTACTAATTGATTCCAAATTTCCATTGCTAAAATTTCTGTGCTAGCCATTTTTCCGTTCATGAAATCTACATCCAAATTGATGTTTTTATGATCTAATTTTTCAATCACATAATCATTAATGATATGTTTTAGATACTTTAAATCTATTACATAACCAGTTTCTGGATTTACTTCTCCTTTTACAGTTACATACAGATCGTAATTATGACCGTGCCAATTTGGATTGCTGCACTTTCCAAAAACTTCTTTGTTTTTCTCATCTGTCCAATCTGTTCTAGCAAGCTTATGTGCAGCATTGAAATGTTCTTTTCTAGTAATATAAATCATCGTGTAGTTTAAAAATCAAATGTAGAAAAAAAAATTGCGGGCATTTAGATTGTAAAGAATCCTGTTTTTGTTACTTTGCAAAGTGAAAATTCTTATCGTATCAGCAACTTTAGCAGAGGTTAAACCACTAATCGACCATTTTAGTTTTGACTCCAACACATTTAACTTTAATGATTATCATATTGAGGTTCTTATTTCTGGAGTAGGAATTATAGCCAGCACTTTTGCTTTGACACAAAAATTATGTTTAAGCAAGGTGGATTTAGTTATTAATATTGGTGTGGCTGGCACTTTTTCTGATCAAATATTGAATGGCGAAGTGGTAGAAGTAATAGAAGAACAAATGGCAGATTTTGGTGCTGAAAACGATAATGAATTCCTCAGTTTGTTTGACTTAAAACTCTTAGAAGAAAGCAAATTTCCTTTTTCTGGTCAAAGTATTTTAAATGAAAACCCAATAACTAGTCTTCGAAAAGTAAAATCCATAACCTCTACTACCGCTCATGGAAATGAAACAACGATAAAAAAAATTAAAGAAAAGCACCAATCTGATTTAGAAACAATGGAGGGATTTTCCATTTTTTATGTTTGCAAAATAAACAATGTTCAGTTTGCTCAAATACGATCAATTTCCAATAAAGTAGAAAAACGAGATCGAGAAAAATGGGAATTATCTTTATCAATCAAAAATTTGAATGAATATTTAATAAACTATTTGAAAGAGAAAATATCTTACTGACCGGAAATATAGCTTTGGAGATTATCTATTGCGGCTTGTTGATCGTCCATTTTCATTTTCACCAAATCTCCGATTGAGACTACACCTACTAGTTTGCCTTCGTCCAAAACGGGTAAATGTCTAATAAATTTATTGGTCATTAGTTTTAAACATTCGTCCACTTTAGCATTTGGCGAAACAAAATGAATCGATCCGGTCATGATTTCAGAGAGTTTGGTTTCTTTAGAAGCCCTATCCATGAGTATTATTTTCCTCGCATAATCTCTTTCGGTAAATATTCCCAAAAGCTCATCGCCATCCACTATCATGATGGCGCCAATATTTCTTTCGGCCATAAGTTTCAAACCATCTAAAACGGTTCTATCGGCTGTTAAAGTGGCTACTTGAGCTCCTTTTGCTTTTAAAATAGTTGCAATTGTTGACATAATAATTGGTTTTTAACACTTTTTGAAACTACAAATCACCTAATAATTATCAATAAATTAGCCTAAAAACAGGCTGGCATTATTTTTTATAAATTCTGCATGAAACTAAACAAAATAATCATGAAAAAAGTAATTGCCATTTTTTTATTCACATCTATCTCCTTTTTCAGCTTTGCACAAAATTTTAATTTTGGTATCCAAGCTGGACCAAGTTTTTCTAAAATTAGTAAAACTTATATTGATAATAATAATAACGATTTAGAAACGGATTATTTGGTAGGATTTCATGCTGGAGTTTATACCAAATTTGGAATTGGAGATTTTTCGATACAGCCAGAGGCAAATTTTTCTACTAAAGGATTCAAAAGGGTAGAAGATATTAAGAACACTAGTTTTAAAACAGATTATCGTACTACATTAAGTTATTTAGATGTACCCATTCTTTTTCAAGCAAATGTGGCAAAAGTAGTTTATTTGTTTGCTGGACCTCAAGTTTCTTTTTTAGTTAGCCAAAAAACGAAGGGAACAATTTATGACTCAAATGGAAATTCTTTATCTTCTCAAAACACTAAATTAGATGATTTTAATACTACAGAAGCATCTTTTGTATTTGGAGGAAAGGTGAAAGTTGATAAATTAAGTATAGGTGCTCGTTATAATTTTGGATTAACTGACGTTTATAAAAATGACCCAAGCAATGAGAAAGCAAGAAATAATTGGTTTCAACTTACTTTGGGAATTGATTTAATATAAGACTAAGAAATTTTAAAGTATTAAAATGCTCGCCAATAAGTGAGCATTTTTTTTGTTTATGTTTTTTTATAAAATTAAAATTTGGAATAGGTTAGATACTAAGGTTCAGAAAGATTAAAAGCTTAAAAAAAAATTTGGGTAATTTCTTTCTTGCTCAAAATTTTGTAATACATTTAGTTGAAACAAAAACCATTTAAAAATTCAATTATGAAACTAATTTACACTTTTTTAATTTCTATTTTGTACACATTTCAAGCTTTTGCGCAAAGCAATCAAACTTGGGCTGAAGCGGTGAAAACAGGCAATGCAACCTTAAATGTGCAATATTTTGATAATTTCCCTTTTTCTTATCATAGGAGCAAAATGGAATTGGTAGGTATAGAAGTAGATCTTGTAAATGAATTTATAAAGTGGGCGAAAGATCAAAAAAACGTTTCGCTTACAGCAAACTTTATTGAAAACAAGGATTTTTATTCGTTTTACGATGAAGTAAAAAAATCTTCTGGCAATTTAGTAGGAATTGGATCGGTTACTATTTCTTCGGTTAGAATGGCTGAAGTAAATTTTTCAGCTCCCTACTTAAAGAATAAGTCTTTATTAATTTCATCCATAAATGTTCCTACACTTACGAATATGGCTGATGTGACTAAAAATTTCGATTCTTTAATAGCCGTTGTAGTTAAAGGGTCTATTCACGAACAGGAAATAATTGCGCTAAAAAGTAAATATCTTCCAAAATTAAAAATAGAATACGTTTCCTCGCCTCGTCAAGTGTTAGAAAAAATGAGAAGTAGTGGCAAATATTTTAGTTACATAGACTTAGTTTCTTATTGGGCATTTGTAAAACAACCTAAAAGCAAATACATGAAAATTCATCGTGTGGCAAATAGTAACGAAGAATTGTTTGGAGCCATTTTTCCAAAAAACTCTGATTGGAATATAGCTTTCAATGAATTTATGGAAAGCGGACTTGGTTTCGTT
>JBBQYA010000022.1:0-36081 GCA_038209155.1 Sphingobacteriales bacterium
ATAGCCGGCTACAAATAGCATAAATTTGCCGTTTTCAAGCGGTTCAACACTGATCACCTTATCAAAGTAAAGTGGTATCCATTTTTTAAAAATGACGTTACCCAATGAGTCTGTACGAGTTAAAAAAATAGTTTCATAAACACCAGGAGTTTTTACTGGACCTGTCATTATGAAGCCATTATCTGGCAATTGTTTTATATCTGTTGTAAAATTTTCAGGAAAGGTTGCGAATTTATAAACGGATGGAGGTTGATGCCAAATAGAATCAAGATTATTGTTCATCCTAAATAAACCTCTAAAATACATTAACCACCCATTATTTAAAGGGAATGGTATGTTATCAGTATCATAATAATTTCGAGTTTGTAATAATTGTAGACTATCATTGAATTGTTGATAAGTGATTTTGGATGGAGGGAAAAATGGATTAGGAGGACCTGTTGTAAAAATATTATATCCAGAATCTGACCTTTTATAATTATCTGCAATTAAAGAGATTGGTGTTGAGTCAAGTTTAGTAAACAAACTATCGAACCTATCTAAGAAATTTCCTGAGGTACTTCGGTATTCTCCGTTTTTAGTTTTATATGAAATAGCTGCATCATTTATAAGAGTAAACGATTCTAGTAAATTTAAATCTTCATCATACAAATAAATAAATGGTGCTAAAGAATCAAAACGAAAAACATTTAAGAATATAATGCTAGAATCAAAATATGCAACTTGAGTAATAGAAACTTTAGATGAAAACCCAGGCGATATTTCAACAATCTTTAAAATACTATCTCCGCTTCGGCTGTGTTTAATCAAAACAGCATTCTGGAATTCTCTAGGTTTTAACGCTACATCCATCACAGTAATAAAACCTTTATCCTTAGTGCGGTACATGGCTATGGGTGTTCCTCTAAAGGGTAAGGGTTTTATATAAGAAAACTGAGCTTGGCTTTCCATTATTACAAATGCTAATAAGATGAAAAGGGTATAGGTCTTTTTCATAAGCTAATTATTTATATAAATCTAAGCATATTTTTTAATCTAAAAATTAATATTTTAAGGTATAAATTTCATTGTTTTATCATTTGTAATACTTGAAACCCAATTTTTCCATCGATCGCATTTGCATAATAAATACCAGAAGGCATTCCGGTCAAATCCACTTCACATTGGATTTCATTATTCAAATTTTTACTATATACTAATTTGCTTAGCGCATCATACACTTTCACTTCTCCTGAGTACAATTCTGGAAATACAATTTGGAAAGATTCTTTAAAAGGGTTAGGATAGGCTTTTAAGGCTTTGCATCTGAATAGCCTGCCTCAAAAAGCATAAATTTTCCGTTTTCCAATGGTTATTACGCAACAACTTTGTAGGAAGAAAGCCGTAACCATCTGTTAAAAATTATTTTCTTTAATGAAAGTATGAGATTTGTGAAAAATCAGTTAAGCAAATAATTCGATCTGATTTACCAAAAAAAAAAACCCACCATTTCTGGTAGGGCTTTTCTATTATTAATTAAACAATTTATTCATCTACTTCAGCTAATTTAGATGCATTTAGTTTGTCAAATTCTTCTTGCGATCCTACAATCATACGATCATAATGACGTAATCCTGTACCCGAAGGAATTAAGTGACCAACAATTACATTTTCTTTCAAGCCTAATAAATTATCTGTCTTTCCACTAATTGCTGCTTCGTTTAGCACCTTAGTTGTTTCTTGGAAAGAGGCTGCCGACATGAAACTTTTAGTTCCTAAAGATGCTCTAGTGATACCTTGCAATAGTGGACTTGAAGTAGCTGCAACTGCATCTCTCACTTCCACCAACTTCTGATCTTTACGCTTCAACATTGAGTTTTCATCTCTCAATTTACGCACGCTGATCATCTGTCCTGCTTTTAAGTTATTAGAATCTCCTGGCTCTACCACTACCTTTTTGTCAAAGATAAAATCGTTTTCTGCCATAAAGTCTAACTTATCTGCTGCTTCCTTCTCTAGGAAAGTTGTATCTCCAGCATCATCAATAATTACTTTTTGCATCATCTGACGAACAATTACTTCAAAGTGTTTATCATTAATTTTCACTCCTTGTAATCGGTATACTTCCTGAACTCCATTTACCAAATATTCCTGCACTGCTGCCGGACCTTTGATAGATAAAATATCGGAAGGTGTAATAGAACCGTCTGATAAAGGCATTCCTGCTTTTACAAAATCATTATCTTGAACTAAAATGTGCTTAGAAAGAGACACTAGGTATTTCTTTGTATCGCCATCTTTGCTCTCAATCATGATTTCTCTGTTACCACGTTTGATTCCACCCAATGTTACTACACCATCAATTTCTGTAACAACCGCTGGATTCGAAGGATTTCTTGCTTCGAACAATTCTGTCACTCTTGGAAGTCCTCCAGTAATATCTCTAGTTTTACCCGTAGATCTTGGAATTTTCACCATTACTTGACCTGTTTGAACTTTCTCACCATTCTCAACAGCAATGTGAGCTCCAACTGGAATGTTGTATGCTTTTAACAAATCGCCACCTTTTGTCATAATCTTAATAACTGGATTTTTTGTTTTATCTCGGCTATCAATAATTACTTTCTCTTTGTGACCTGTTTGTTCATCGCTTTCTTCTCGGAAAGTAATTCCTTCCTCTACTGCTTCAAATTCTATTTTTCCGCCGTGTTCAGAAATAATTACCGCATTATATGGATCCCATCCGCAAATTTTATCTCCTTTTGTAATTTTTTGTCCATCTACTACATACAAATAAGATCCATAAGGAATATTATTTGTCATGATTACTTTGTTCACTGGAGAATTTGGATCAATAATTCTGATCTCACCAGACCTTCCTAGAACTACCTCTACATTACCATCTTGCAACTCATACGTTACCGTTCTGATGTTTTCAAATTCTAGAATTCCATCAAATTTAGAATTGATTTGAGATTCATTTGCAATGTTAGAAGCGGTACCACCGACGTGGAATGTTCTCAAAGTAAGCTGAGTTCCTGGTTCTCCAATAGATTGAGCTGCAATAACTCCTACTGCTTCTCCTATTTGAACTTTTCTGCCAGATGCCAGATTTCTACCATAGCATTTCGCACAAACTCCTCGCTTAGATTCGCAGGTTAATGCTGATCTAATTTCCACACCTTCTATAGAAGATTCTTCAATAAATCGAGCGATTTCTTCAGTAAAAATTTCACCTGCTTTGATTACGTTTTCTCCTGTTAATGGATCTAAAACGTCGTTTACAGCATTTCTACCTAAGATTCTTTCGTATAATGGTTCAACAATTTCTTCATTATCTTTCAAGGCATAAGTCATAATACCTCTAAGAGTTCCACAATCATCCTCAGTGATAATCATATCCTGAGCCACATCGTGTAATCTTCTAGTCAAATAACCCGCATCTGCAGTTTTTAGAGCCGTATCTGCCAAACCTTTACGCGCACCGTGAGTAGAAATAAAATATTCTAAAACCGATAATCCTTCCTTAAAGTTAGATAAAATTGGATTTTCGATAATTTCTCCTCCTGAACCAGATTTTTGTGGTTTTGCCATCAATCCTCTCATTCCGCACAACTGTCTGATTTGTTCCTTCGAACCCCTAGCACCAGAATCAAGCATCATATATACAGGATTGAAACCTTGCATATTAGTTGCTAGTTGTTTCATCAAGTTTTCTGTTACTCTTGAATTAATTCTAGTCCAAATATCAATAACCTGATTGTATCGCTCATTGTTAGTAATGAAACCCATGTTGTAATTATTCAACACATCTTCTACTTCTTTTGATGCTTCTTGTATTAAAGTACCTTTTTCTGCTGGAATCGTTAGATCGGCAAGGTTAAAAGATAAACCTCCTTTAAATGCCATTCTGAAACCTAATTCTTTGATATCATCTAAGAATTGGGCTGCACGAGCCATACCAGTTGCTTTTACCACTTCACTAATAATGTCTCGAAGTGATTTTTTTGTAAGCAATTCATTGATATATCCCATCTCCTCAGGAACCATTTTATTAAACAAAACTCGACCTACTGTGGTCTCAACCATTTGTTTAGTAATGTTTCCGTTCTCGTCTTTAACATTGGTTTTAACTTTAATCCAAGCATGCAAATCGACTTGATTCTCATTATATGCAATCAATAATTCGTCTGGTGCATAAAATATTAATCCTTCTCCTTTTACTGGATTTTCTGGAATATTTCTTCTTCCTTTGGTCGCATAATAAAGACCTAAAACCATATCCTGAGAAGGAACTGTAATAGGCATACCATTGGCTGGATTCAAAATATTATGAGATGCAAGCATCAATAATTGAGCTTCTAAAATTGCAGCATGCCCTAGTGGAACATGGACTGCCATTTGATCACCGTCAAAATCGGCGTTGAAAGCTGTACAAACTAAAGGATGTAATTGAATTGCTTTTCCTTCAACCAATTTTGGCTGAAATGCCTGAATACCTAATCTGTGCAATGTTGGAGCACGATTCAATAATACAGGATGACCTTTCAATACATTTTCTAATATGTCCCAAACGATTGCATCTTTTCGATCAACAATTTTCTTCGCAGATTTTACTGTTTTCACAATACCACGTTCAATCATTTTTCGAATAATAAACGGCTTAAATAATTCCGCAGCCATGTCTTTTGGAATTCCACATTCGTGAAGTTTCAAAGTTGGACCAACAACAATTACAGAACGAGCAGAATAATCTACCCTTTTGCCTAATAAATTCTGACGGAATCTACCTTGCTTTCCTTTCAGAATATCTGATAAAGATTTTAGGGCTCTGTTTCCTTCAGTTTTTACTGCGTTTACTTTTCTTGAATTATCAAATAATGAATCAACAGCTTCTTGAAGCATACGTTTCTCATTTCTAAGAATTACTTCTGGTGCTTTGATTTCGATTAATCTTTTTAAACGATTATTTCTAATAATAACACGTCGGTACAAATCATTCAAATCCGAAGTTGCAAATCTTCCACCTTCTAGAGGTACAAGTGGTCGCAATTCTGGTGGAATAACTGGAACAATCTTAACGATCATCCATTGTGGTCTATTTTCAATGTTTTCATTTGCTGAACGGAAAGATTCTACAACGTTTAGTCTTTTTAGAGCCTCATTCTTACGTTGTTGTGAAGTTTCTGTAGCTGCAGCATGACGTAGATTAAATGATAATTGATCAAGATCTAGTCTTGACAGTAAATCTTCCAATCCATCAGCACCCATTTTTGCGATGAATTTATTTGGATCTTTATCATCCAAATGCTGATTTTCTTTTGGTAAAGTATCTAAGATATCTAAATACTCTTCTTCTGTTAAGAAATCTAAATAATTGATACCATCATCTGATTTTACTCCCGCTTGAACTACAACATATCTTTCATAATAAATAATTAGATCTAATCTTTTTGTAGGCAGACCTAATAGATATCCGATTTTGTTGGGTAGAGAACGGAAATACCAGATATGTGCTACTGGAACTACAAGAGCAATATGCCCCATTCTTTCTCTTCGCACTTTCTTTTCTGTAACTTCAACTCCGCAACGATCACAAACAATTCCTTTGTATCGGATTCGCTTGTACTTACCGCAATGGCATTCATAATCCTTTACTGGACCGAAAATTCGCTCGCAGAATAAACCGTCTCTTTCTGGTTTATAAGTTCTATAATTAATTGTTTCTGGCTTCAAGACCTCACCGCTTGATCTCTCAAGAATGGATTCTGGTGATGCTAGACTAATTGTAATTTTTGTAAAATTACTTTTGATTTTACTATCTTTTTTATATGACATTTTTCTTTCTCGCGTTAAAGGTTGAATCTGAAAAAACGGGAAGTAAAAACTTCCCGTTTCAGATAAATTTAATCCAACGTTATATCCAATCCTAAGCCTCTCAATTCATGTACTAATACATTAAATGATTCTGGAACTCCTGGAGTAGGCATATTCTCACCTTTTACTATAGATTCGTACGTTTTAGCACGACCTATTACATCATCCGATTTTACAGTAAGGATTTCTTGAAGGATGTTGGATGCACCAAATGCTTCCAATGCCCATACTTCCATTTCTCCAAATCGTTGTCCTCCGAATTGTGCTTTACCACCCAAAGGCTGTTGAGTAATCAAAGAATATGGCCCAATTGAACGTGCGTGCATTTTATCATCCACCATATGACCTAGTTTCAGCATATAAATAATACCCACAGTAGTTGGTTGCGTAAATCTTTCACCAGAACCACCATCATAAAGATAAGTTCTTCCAGTGGCAGGAACTCCTGCTTTTTTTACCCATTCTTCTACTTCATCATGTGTTGCACCATCGAAAATTGGAGTTGCAAATTTCATCCCCAATTCTTTACCAGCCCAACCCAAAACAGTTTCGTAAATCTGACCCAAGTTCATCCTTGAAGGTACTCCTAATGGATTTAATACTATATCCACTGGTGTTCCATCTTCTAAGAATGGCATATCTTCATCTCTTACAATTCTAGCAACAATACCTTTGTTACCGTGTCTTCCAGCCATCTTGTCTCCAACTTTTAGTTTACGCTTTTTAGCAACATAAACTTTAGCCATTTGTACAATTCCTGATGGAAGTTCATCTCCTACACTGATAGCGAACTTCTTACGACGGTAAGAACCCAATTCCTCGTTCAATTTGATGTTATAATTATGCATAAGCATTTTTATTTCATCATTCTTGTCCTTATCGGTTGTCCATTTATTCGGGTTAATGTTTGAATATTCTATTTCCGATAGTATTTTCTGTGTAAACTTTATACCTTTTGCTATCAGCAATTCTTTATAAACATTGTATACCCCTTGGGAAGTTTTTCCACTTACCAAAATGAACATTTTTTCGACCAAAATACTTTTCAAGTTGTCAGTGATTCGGTTGAAGTCCTTATCAATTTTATCAATCAGGTTTTTGTCTTCTACTTTAGAATTCTTTTCCTTCTTAGCTCTTGAAAATAATTTCGTATCAATTACAACACCTTTAATAGATGGTGGCGCTTTTAAAGATGCATCTTTCACATCACCAGCTTTGTCTCCAAATATGGCACGTAAAAGTTTCTCTTCTGGTGATGGATCTGATTCTCCTTTTGGAGTAATTTTACCAATCAAAATATCACCCTCTTTTACATCAGCTCCCACACGAATCACTCCGTTTTCATCCAGATCTTTTGTAGCTTCTTCACTTACGTTTGGAATATCTGGTGTCAATTCCTCTTCACCTCGCTTAGTATCTCGAACTTCTAATTCAAATTCTTCGATATGTAAGGAAGTAAATATATCCTGACTAACTACTCGTTCTGAAATTACAATTGCATCTTCAAAGTTATATCCTTGCCAAGGCATAAATGCAACTTTTAGATTTCTTCCTAAAGCTAATTCTCCTTTTTGTGTAGCATATCCTTCGCACAAAACTTGTCCTTTAAATACATTTTGACCTTTCTTAACGATTGGCTTCAAGTTGATACATGTATTTTGATTCGTTTTTTTAAACTTAATCAAACGATAAGTCTTAGTATCATCTTCAAAAGACACTAATCTTTCTGCATCATTTCTGCTATATCGGATTGTAATTTCGTTTGCATCTACATATTCTACCACTCCATCTCCTTCTGCATTAATCAAAACTCGAGAGTCTTTTGCAACTCTTCCTTCTAGTCCAGTTCCCACAATCGGAGATTCTGGACTTAATAATGGAACAGCTTGACGTTGCATGTTGGATCCCATCAAAGCTCTATTCGCATCATCATGCTCCAAAAATGGAATTAATGAAGCTGCAATAGAAGTAATTTGGTTTGGAGCAATGTCCATCAAATTAATTTTAGATGGCTCTATTACTGGAAAATCCCCTTCGAATCTGCTTTTTACTTTTGAATCTAGGAAATTTCCTGCTTCATCATATCTAGCATTTGCTTGAGCAATTACCTTATTATCTTCATCTTCTGCAGATAAGTAAATTACATCTTCTCCAACAGATATTTTTCCATCAACAACCTTACGATAAGGAGTTTCGATAAATCCTAAACTGTTTATTTTTGCGTGAACACATAAAGAAGAAATCAAACCAATATTTGGTCCTTCTGGAGTTTCAATTGTACAAAGTCTTCCGTAATGTGTATAATGAACATCTCTAACCTCAAAACCAGCACGTTCTCTGGAAAGACCACCTGGCCCAAGGGCTGATAATCTTCTCTTGTGCGTAATCTCTGCCAATGGATTCGTTTGATCCATAAACTGAGATAACTGATTAGTACCGAAGAAGGAATTAATTACAGAAGATAAAGTTCTTGCATTGATCAAATCGGTCGGAGTGAAAACTTCATTATCTCTAATGTTCATTCTCTCTCTGATCGTTCTTGCCATTCTTGCAAGTCCAACTCCAAATTGTGCATACAATTGCTCTCCAACTGTTCTTACTCGTCTATTACTCAAATGATCAATATCATCTACCTCTGCTTTAACATTAATCAATTTGATTAAGTATTTTACAATAGCGATAATATCTTGTTTGGTTAATACTTTAGTTTCTGGAGGTGTATCTAAAACTAACTTTCTATTAATTCTATATCGACCTACATCACCTAAATCATATCGTTTATCAGAAAAGAATAATCGATCTATAATTCCTCTGGCAGTTTCCTCATCAGGTGGTTCAGCATTTCTCAATTGACGATAAATATGCTCAACTGCTTCTTTTTCAGAATTGGAAGTATCTTTTTGTAAAGTGTTATAAATAATGGTGTAATCACCAGTATTCACGTCTTCTTTAGTAAGAATTACAGATTTTACTCCTGCTTCTATGATCGTATCAATATGATCGTCTTCTAAAACAGTTTCTCTTTCGAAAATAATTTCATTTCTATCAATAGAAACTACTTCTCCAGTATCCTCGTCTACAAAATCTTCGGTCCATTTCTTCAAAACTCTTGCTGCAAGTCTTCTTCCGACATATTTTTTCAAACCAGATTTACTCACCTTTACTTCATCAGCAAGATCGAATAATTCTAAAATGTCTTTATCGGAATCGTACCCAATAGCACGAAGCAATGTAGTAACTGGAAATTTCTTCTTACGATCGATATAAGCATACATCACGTTATTTACGTCTGTAGCAAATTCAATCCAAGAACCTTTGAAAGGAATTACTCTTGCGGAGTAAAGCTTAGATCCATTTGTGTGACGACTTTGTCCAAAAAACACTCCTGGTGAACGGTGTAATTGGGAAACGATCACTCGTTCAGCACCATTAATTACAAAGGTTCCTTTTGGAGTCATGTAAGGAATTGTACCTAAATACACATCCTGAACAATGGTTTCAAAGTCTTCATGTTCAGCATCATTACAAGATAAGCGTAGCTTAGCTTTTAATGGAACACTATACGTTAATCCTCGTTCTATACATTCTTGTATATCGTAACGAGGTGGGTCAATAAAGTAATCTAAGAATTCAAGAACAAAAATATTTCTTGAATCTGTGATGGGAAAGTTTTCACTGAAAACTTTATAAAGTCCTTCTTTATGACGGTTGTCGGAGGTTGTTTCTAATTGAAAAAACTCCAGAAAAGATTGTAGTTGAACATCTAAAAAATCAGGATAATCTATCACTGAAGGAGTGGATGCGAAACTAAATCTTTGCAAATTATTATTATTTTTAGTCAAAGTGTTAATAATTTGATGGTGTGAAAAAAACGGTTGAATAGCTATAACAGAATTTCAACCTTATTGTTGGAAATAAATAGCAAAAGACCCTCCCGAAAAACGGGAGAGTCTGGAATAAATTAAAAATTGTGTTGGGATTACTTAACCTCAACTACAGCTCCTGCTTCTTCTAATGCTTTCTTCAAAGATTCTGCTTCTGCTTTGTCTACACCTTCTTTTACTGCTTTTGGTGCGCCATCTACTAAATCTTTTGCTTCTTTCAAGCCTAAACCTGTAAGATCTTTTACTAATTTAACTACAGCTAGTTTTGCACCACCTGCTTCTTTTAGAATTACATCAAACTTAGTTTGCTCAGCTGGAGCTTCTGGTGCATCGCCGCCACCGCCTGACATCATTACTGGTGCTGCCGCTGCTGGTTCTATACCATGCTCATCTTTTAATATTTTAGCTAATTCGTTAACTTCTTTTACTGTTAAACTTACTAATTGGTCTGCAAACGCTTTTAAATCTGCCATTTTCTTATTTGTTATTTGTTGTGAATACTGATTTGTTAATAATAGAAGCAGAATTATTCTGCTCTCTCTGATAAAGTTTTTACAATGCCTGCAAGTTTGTTTCCGCCAGACTGAAGTCCAGAGATAACATTTTTAGCAGGAGACTGCAATAGACCGATAATATCTCCGATCAATTCGTTTTTAGATTTCAAGTTGACTAATGAGTCTAATTGATTATCGCCAACATATATTGATGATTCAACATAAGCTGCCTTTAGTACTGGTTTGTCGCTTCTTTTACGAAGTTCTTTGATCAGCTTTGCCGGAGCATTTGCTGTTTCAGAAAACATAATCGCAGTTGATCCTTTTAAAGAATCAAAAAGTTGGTCGTAACCATCGCCTGAAGCTTCAAGTGCCTTTCTAATAAGCGTATTTTTTGCAACCTGAATAGTAATGTTTTTATCAAAACATGCTCTTCTAATTGCATTTATTTTTGCTACAGTAAGGTTAGAAGTATCGGTTAGGTAAAAATGTCCAAACGTGGACATCTTTTCTTTTAAGTCCTGAACTATTTCGTTTTTTTCTTCTCTGTTCATGATTATATCCCCGCTACTGATTTAGTTTCCACTTCTACTCCTGGACTCATTGTACTTGAAATATGAATGCTTTTGAAATACGTTCCTTTAGCTGACGATGGTTTTAATTTAGAAATGATCTGTAAGATTTCAACTGCATTATCATAAATTTTATCTGGTGAGAAAGAAACTTTCCCAATAGAGGCATGAATAATTCCTGTTTTGTCTACTTTAAAATCTATTTTACCACCTTTAACTTCTGTTACAGCTTTACCTACATCAGTAGTTACTGTTCCAGATTTAGGATTCGGCATTAAATTTCTTGGACCTAATATTCTACCCAACTTACCTACTTTAGCCATTACGCTAGGCATAGTAATGATGATATCAATATCCGTCCAACCTTGTTCAATTTTTGTAATGTAATCATCCAATCCTACGTGGTCTGCGCCCGCTGCTCTTGCTTCTTCTTCCTTATCAGGAGTACACAAAACTAAAACTCGAACTGTTTTACCAGTACCATGTGGGAGAGTAGCAATTCCTCTTACCATTTGATTTGCTTTTCGCGGATCAACACCCAATCGGATGTCTAAATCTACGGAAGCGTCAAACTTAGTGGTTGATATTTCTTTGATCAATGCCGAAGCATCAGTTAAAGTATATACCTTTCCTACCTCTACTTTGGACAATGACTTTTTTTGATTTTTTGTTAATCTAGCCATTTTGTTTTTTTTAATTGATTAACCAACTGATAATAAACACAGTCGGATTTTGTAAATTAGTTCCAAGGAGCTGTTCCGCTAACGGTGATTCCCATGCTTCTCGCAGTACCCGCTACCATTTTCATAGCAGATTCTATTGTGAATGCATTTAAATCCGTCATTTTATCCTGAGCAATTGTTTTCACTTGTTCCCAGTCTACTGAAGCAACTTTCTTTCTGTTTGGCTCCGGAGAACCACCTTTTAATTTTGTTGCATCTAATAGTTGAATAGCTACCGGTGGGGTTTTTATGATAAACTCAAAAGACTTATCCACATACACTGTGATTACTACAGGCAACACCTTTCCGGCTGAATCCTGAGTTCTCGCATTGAATTGCTTACAAAACTCCATAATGTTTACCCCTTTGGCACCTAGGGCTGGCCCTACTGGTGGTGAAGGATTTGCGGCCCCTCCCTTGATTTGCAATTTCACCATTGCACCTACTTCTTTTGCCATTTTTATTTAAAATTTAACTTTACCTGTTTAATTGATTGGAAGCAATATGTAACACTAAAGATTTTGTTTACTAATTATTCTTTTTCGACTTGTAAGTAATTTAATTCAAGTGGTGTTCTTCTACCAAATATCTTAACCATTACTTTTAATTTTTTCTTCTCTTCATTCACCTCTTCTATTACTCCGCTAAATCCATTGAATGGTCCATCCATCACTTTTACTGGTTCTCCAACGAAATATGGAACATTAATAGATTCTCCGATTTCTGCCAATTCATCTACCTTGCCTAAGATTCTGTTTACTTCACTTAATCGAAGTGGTTCTGCTACTCCTTTAGAACCTAAAAACCCAATTACGCTCGTAATATTTTTTATAATATGCTCCAACTCACCATCCAAAGCAGCCTCAATTAATACATAACCTGGAAAAAAATTTCTTTCCTTACTTATTTTCTTTCCATCTTTTACAACAAAAATCTTTTCTGTCGGAATTAAAACTTGAGTCATTGTATGAGCAAGACCTAATCTATTGATTTCTGCTTCAAGGTATTGTTTTACTTTTTTTTCCTTGCCGCTTACAGCTCTTACCACATACCATTTCAAAGAATCGCTCATTTTCTATCTTGCTATTTATAGATGATATTAAACAAACATGTTATAGAACAATTTAATAGCACTTCCAAAAGAAGCATCCATTGCATAAACAAGTAATGCAATGATTACCGATCCGATTACTACCAGAATTGCGCTGCTTTGTAATTCTGACCAAGTTGGCCAAGTTACTTTTTCAAATAACTCTTCTGATGATTCTTTTAAATAACTCACTAACTTATTCATATTTCTATTCTCTTATATCATTGAAACCAATGAATTTTGCACGGGTGGAGAGACTCGAACTCCCAACCAATGGTTTTGGAGACCACTACTCTACCAATTGAGCTACACCCGTATTTTTTGGTTACTATTAATTTTCAAAGTCTTTTTTTTAAACATAAAATCCCACGGCTTAAAAGCCGTGGGTTTTACGAAAATTAAACTTCTATTTTTTATTTCAATATTTCAGTTACCTGACCAGCACCAACTGTTCTACCACCTTCTCGGATAGCAAAACGTAATCCTTTTTCCATTGCGATCGGGCTGATTAATTTTACTGTAATAGAAACGTTATCTCCTGGCATTACCATTTCAACACCTTCTGCAAGAGAAATTTCTCCTGTTACGTCTGTTGTTCTAAAGTAAAACTGTGGACGATATTTGTTGAAAAACGGAGTGTGACGACCACCTTCTGCTTTCGACAATACGTAAACCTCAGCTTTGAAATCTCCGTGAGGAGTTACAGAACCTGGTTTCACGATAACCATTCCTCTTTTAATATCTGTTTTTTCAATTCCTCTTAGCAATAAGCCTACGTTATCACCAGCTTCTCCTCTATCAAGAATTTTTCTAAACATCTCAACTCCTGTAACGGTTGATTTAAGATTTTCAGCTCCCATTCCGATAATGTCTACTGCTTCTCCAGAATTGATAATTCCTCTTTCAATACGACCAGTTGCAACTGTTCCACGACCTGTGATCGAGAAAACATCTTCTACCGGCATTAAGAAAGGTAATTCTGTTAATCTTGGAGGAATTGGGATGTAAGAATCTACTGCATCCATCAAATCCATAATTTTATCTACCCAAGCTGCATCTCCATTTAAGCCACCAAGAGCTGAACCACGGATTACAGGGATATTATCACCATCAAAATCATAAAACGACAATAACTCACGAATTTCCATTTCTACAAGATCCAATAATTCAGGATCATCAACCATATCCACTTTATTCATGAAAACTACCAATTGTGGTACACCAACCTGACGAGCAAGAAGAATATGCTCACGAGTTTGTGGCATAGGACCATCTGTAGCTGCAACAACGATAATAGCACCATCCATTTGGGCAGCACCAGTTACCATGTTTTTCACATAATCCGCGTGACCTGGACAGTCAACGTGAGCATAATGACGATTAGCTGTAGAATATTCTACGTGAGCAGTATTAATAGTGATACCTCTTTCTTTTTCTTCAGGAGCAGAATCGATAGATTCAAAAGATCTCTTTTCAGAAAGTCCTTTGTTTGCAAGAACTGAAGTAATTGCTGCGGTCAAAGTAGTTTTACCGTGATCGACGTGACCGATTGTTCCAATGTTTAAGTGTGGTTTGGAGCGGTCAAATTTTTCTTTTGCCATTTTTATTGTTGATTATAGAAGTTAATTAATTTTAATTTATTTTAATAATGATCTGTATTCCAAGGTTGTATACTAATAATGAGCCAACAACGGGAATTGAACCCGTGACCTCGTCCTTACCAAGGACGCACTCTACCAGCTGAGCTATGTCGGCTTTTTAAAAATTATCTAATATTTTAAAGACATAGCAATGCATTAGTCTGTTTTTCCATTTTGGAGCGGAAGACGAGGTTCGAACTCGCGACCTATAGCTTGGAAGGCTATCGCTCTACCAACTGAGCTACTTCCGCTTATTTTGTACTTTTAATTTAATTGATAAAATAATTTTAAAAAGAAAAATTACTTTATCAAAACTCTGAATTAATATGGGTGGGGAGAGAAGGATTCGAACCTTCGAAACCGAAGTAACGGATTTACAGTCCGTCCCATTTGACCGCTCTGGAACCTCCCCGAAAATAAATTTGATGCTAGACCAGCAATTTGAGCCTCCTATCGGGATCGAACCAATGACCTACTGATTACAAGTCAGTTGCTCTACCAGCTGAGCTAAGGAGGCAGATGGTAAATTTTGTGGTTTAAATTAAAAAATCAAAACACAACCTAAGAAACATTTCAAAGAACCTTTTTCCTATGCAAACACAGCGATTAATCCTTTTTTTGCGAGGGACTGCAAATGTACGTAAATAAAAATTCGATCAAAATTTATTTTCAGATATTTTTAAACATTTTGAAATGAAGCAAAAACAGCCTTTAAAACGCCTTTTAACCAAAAAAAGCCGCAGAAAATCTGCGGCTTTTTTGTTTTCTTATGATTTTATTAATTAATAACCTGGGTTCTGAGTCAAATTATTATTTGCGGTTAGCTCAGCTTGAGGGATAGGAAAAATATTTCTAATTTCATCTAAAGCAATCCCTTCTACGGGACCTCCTTTAAATGGCCATAAGTAAGAACCAGAAGTATATTTTCCAAATCGTATTAAATCTGTTCTACGAGCAGCTTCCCAAATTAATTCTCTAAGTCTTTAATCTAAATTTAAAGATTTTAAATAACTAGAAATTTTTGCCTAAGCTCAGTTTCTTGTTTTATTAATATATCAAGAATTTTTAATCTAACTTTCTCAGCCTTTTAAGATTGCTTTAGCATATTTAAAATATATTTTTCTTAATCGAAAAACAGAAAGTCTTATATTCAAATTATTGAATCAATAAATAATAATTTAATCATTTAGTTTAAAAAATTGGTGAGGAAAAGTTTTTTTTAGAGCAATTTCAAACATAAATAAATCAGATTTGATAAAATTAAATTTAGAAAATCTGAATAGAGATTTTTTTATTAATACAAACTCAATTTTTGAGAAACTGATTATTGTTAATATTTTAACCAAAAAAAGCCGCAGAAAATCTGCGGCTTTTTTGTTTTCTTATGATTTTATTAATTAATAACCCGGGTTCTGAGAAATATTTGGATTAGCAGTTAACTCTGCTTGTGGTATTGGAAATATTTTTAGATTATCAGAAATTCCAGTTCCATCTGGAGAACCTCCTTTAAACTGCCATAAATATGATGATGAGGTATATTTTTCAAATCGAATAAGATCTGATCGTCTCATTCCTTCCCAATGCAATTCTCTAGATCTTTCATCTAAAATCTGATCTAAATTAATTGAACTTAAATTCGCACTTGGATTACCATAAGCTCTTTCTCGTACTTTATTAACATATAACAGAGCCTCACCTTGACTTCCACCACTTCTTAGTAAAGCTTCTGCATACATTAAATATAAATCTCCTAAACGAAATAAAGGGAAGTCTGCATCGCAAAATCTTTTATTTGGACCTGGTACTTTTGTAGAAGATACGTTTCTAAATTTAGGAACTGCATACCCTCCAGCAAATTCAGTATATTTTTTTTCATCAGTTAAGTTATTAATTTTTAACCGTTGTCCTTTAATGAACAATTGATTTCTTTGATCTAAAGTATCCGCAAGCAATAGTGACAATGTTGGTTTAGCTCTTAATCCAGCCCATTTTTCAATTGCTCCATAATCTTTAGCAACCATTTGACCACCCAAACTTGCATTTTGTAAAAAAGTTGTTGTTCCAAAACTTTGAGTTTTTAAACCATCAGAAATAACTGGAAAGATTATTTCGCTGGTACATTGAAAGTTATCTGTTAAAAACAACTTTCTGTAATTAGGCTCGAGAGTGTAACCACCATCAATAATCTTTTTAGCATATATTGCTGCATCAGCAGATTTGTCATTTCCAGTATAAACTTTTGCATTTAAATAAAGTTTAGACAATAAAAACCAAACTGCTCCTCTGTCAACTCTACCATATTCTAGTGACCGAGGATTAGCCATTAAATCTTCAATTAACTTTAATTCAGTTTCTATATAATTGAAATGCTCTGCACGACTTCTTTCTTTTGGTAAATCCCCGCCTATATTTTCTGGAATAAATGGTCCTTTTCCATACAAATCAATCAAATGATAATAATTTAATGCCCTTAAAAAACGAATTTCAGCTCTAAAAACTGATACGTCATTTTTTTGCGATTCGGTAAAATTTCTTTTGCTCATTAAATCTTCTTCTGTATTTCTCAAAAAATCATTTGATAATGCAATTTGATAATAAATTCTATAATACATAGCATTTACAAATTGATTACTTGATGTCCAAGTATTTGTATTTAAATCAGGTATTCCTGCATCATTCCAGCCACAAATTGCTTCATCAGATGTTAATTCCTGAAGTTTCCATAATACTCTAATATAGCCAGATGAACCGCCGTCTAATCCAGATACATCTGAACTTCCTGGACCATTACTACCAGAAAGGGAAAGGCCTCCATATATTTTAGCCATTAATTGTTTATAACTATTATAATCGTTATAAACTGTCGCACTATTTAAACCAAAAATGGGTTCTTTGTCCAATTCTTTAACACAAGATGAGAGTACAACAATTAAAGCGGAAATAATTAAAAATTTAATTTTCAAAAACGTTTTCATAATTTTTTATTTAAAGTTGAATATTTAATCCTAAAGAATATACCGTAGGACGAGGATAAATATTATTATCTATACCACCACCTACCTCTGGATCCAATCCAGAATAATTAGTGATAGTAAACACATTCTGTACGACAAAGGAAGCTTTTAGGGATGCTTTGTTTTTCAAAATTCTTCCAAAATTATACCCAATATTAATATTATCCATTCTGAAAAAAGTTGCATCTTCAATGTAAAGATCAGATCTATAGGTATTATCATTATAAGTTTGAAACCCAGTATTGAAGAAATCGGTAGTCAAATTATTTAAATAACCTGTTGGATTTGAAATGCCTGCTAAATTTCCTCTTTGAGAGGCAACGTTATTATAAATATAGTTTCCGAATTGTGCTCTTGAAACAAAACCTAATGAGATTCTTTTATAAGCAATGTTTGAATTAAAACCTAAATAAAACCTAGGCTCAGGATTTTTAAAATAATAAAAATCATCATCGTTTATAAGAGCATTGCCATTTGGTAAAGTATCTCCGTTAAGATTTGCAAATTGACCTTCTATTGGTTTACCGTTACTATCATAAATTTGCTGTAATACATAAAATGAATTTATTGGTAAACCTAAATTTTGATTTTGTATTGTATTTCCTGTTCCACCGCTTATGCCACCTGTTGCAATTCCTGCAAAATTTGCATCATTTATTAAGGTTATTTTAGTAACTTTATTTCTATTTCTAGAAAAATTAAATCCTATTTCCCAAGTCAAATCTTTCTTTGCAATAGGTACACCAGTCAAAGTAAATTCAATACCTTTATTTTCAATATTTCCTACATTAGTTAAGAGTCTATTAGAAAATGTTCCAGCAGGCACTGTAACTTCATTAATAAGATCAGATGTATATTTTTCATAGTAATCTATGCTTCCATATAATCTGTTGTTAAAAAAACCAAAATCTATACCTGCATTGTAAGTTTGCGTTTCTTCCCATTTAATAAATGGATCAAATTGATCTGGTTTCAAAGTTGTGTAAAAAGTATTTCCAAAGAAATAACCTGTAGTTGAATCTCCTCTACTAAAGTTAGCAATAGAAGGATAATCAGAAAAAATATCTTGTTGTCCAACTACTCCATATCCTAATCTTATTTTTAAATCTGAAAAAATATTTAAATCTTTTACTAACTTTTCATCAATCACTCTCCATGCAAAAGCTACAGATGGAAATAATCCAAATCTTAAATCTTTATTAAATCTGGACGATCCATCGTTCCTGAGTGTAACTGTTAATAAATATTTCTCCCTAAAGTTATAATTTAACCTTCCATAAACAGATAAAAGAGCATTATCTGTAAAAAATGGAAATGGATTAGCAGAAAGAATTGTATCCTTTTTATCAGCGGTTTTTAAAGCAAAGGTTGGACTTTTAGTTTCAAAGTTTTGAAAAGAATATCCTACTGTTGCATCAATCTTGCTTTTAATGGAAGGAATTACTTTTACATAATTTGCATAAATTTCAAATAATTCATTCTGCTTTTGTTGTTCATATTCTGAAAATGTCCCTCTACCCTCAATTGGTTCTAATCTACCTGATGCAGAGTTTGAATCAACAAATACTGTTCCTCCACTATTTGATCTATCTGTTGCTAAATTAAGATTAAATCGTAATCCTGGTACATATTTTAAACTATAATCCAAAGCAATATTTCCAAGAAAACGATTTACTTCACTTATATCTTGCCTTTGTTCTAATAAACCTAAAGGATTTCTTGCTGCTAAAGAATTTGGATTACCTGAATTATCTAACCATTCATAAAATCCACCATAATTTGAATTTCCAGATCTAACTGGTTGAGTTGGATCAAATGTTACAGCAGAACCAATGGCTCCTTGATCTGCAAATTTATTTTCAGAATAAGAATATTTAGCATTTACATCTACTTTTAGAGAGTTTTTAAAAAAAGATGGACTTAAATTTAAAGATGGAGCTATTCGTTCTAACTTTGATGTTTTTAAAACGCCTTCTTGATTTAAGTAACCTATTGCTACTCTATAAGGAAGTTGTTTAATTCCACCCGTGATAGTTATATTATTGTCAGAGGTAAAAGCAGTTTGGTAAATTTCCTTTTGCCAATCGGTATTTGCACTTCCTAATAAATTTTTTTCAGCTACACTTCCGCTATCATTAACTAGTTTCCTAAATTCATCTGCAGTCAAAACATCAACAAATTTATTCACTTCAGAAATTGAGTTAAGTGTATTAAATCCCACATGGACTTTACCATCTCCTAATGCTCCTTTTTTGGTTGTGATTAAAATTACACCGTTTGCTGCTCTTGATCCATAAATAGCTGCTGCAGAAGCATCTTTCAAAACTGTATAATTCTCTATATCATTCGGATTAATTAAACTTAAAGGATTGGGTGCACCTGAAATTCCGCTATTATCAACTGGAACTCCGTCAATAACAAATAGAGGATCGTTGCTTGCATTTAATGAAGTACCACCTCTAATTCTAATTCTGCTTCCAGAACCTGGTGCTCCACCATTAGAAGTAATCTGTACACCAGCAATCTTTCCAGTGATCAATTGTTCTGGAGTAGAAACTGCACCAGCATTAAAATCTTTGGAATTGATAGAAGTTACTGAACCTGTTAAATCTTTTTTAGCTACAGCCCCATATCCAATTACTACGGTTTCATTTAAATTAACAGAACCAGATTTAAATTTGAAATTCAAAACAGCATCTTGCCCAGAAGATACAGTAATTGATTGACGAAGGCCTTCGTATCCAATATAATTTGCAATAACCACATACGTTCCAGGTGCAACATTAGATATTTTAAAATTTCCGTCAATGTCCGTAGCTTCACCTTGGCGGGTACTTTCAATTACCACTGATACTCCTGGCAATGTCTCACCAGTTTCATCTTGAACCTTTCCACTAATGCTGGCATTTTGAGCCCATAGCTTGGAAATTGTTAGAAATAACACCACAAAAGCAAAGAGGTGCTTTTTAAAGTAGATTTTTTTCATTTAGTTGATTTTTTGTTAAGGAATTATTTATAATTGAGAATTAAATAAGCGTCTAATTTACACACATATTTAAATATTCCAAATTTTATGAGAATTCATAAGTTAACAATTGCTAAATCTTTAGTTTACATTATAATATTTTGCATTTCTGTTAAAATTCCAGCTTTAGCGCAAGTCGGAAATGTTGTAAATTTCGGCAACATGAAATCTTTCGTTCAAATAGACAATGGATTATCGATCACAGGAGAGGAGGGAAATAGTTCAATTACTTTTATTTCTCCAAGCATTGTAAGAGTGAGAACCACTCGTGGAAAAATTGAAAAAGACTTCTCTTATGCTGTAATTGAACAAAATAAACAGAAAGTTACATTCAATTTAAATGATAAAGAATCTCAAATTGAACTTATTTCTGATTCAATTATAGTGGTTGTGAATAAAAAACCATTGAGAATTAATTTTTTAAATAAAGATGGATCAATAATCAATGAAGATGAAATAGGATTGGGAACTTCTTGGGTTGGTACAGAAGTTACTAATTATAAGAAAATGCAAGATGGAGAACGTTTTATTGGTTTAGGTGAAAAAACTGGACCTCTAGATCGTAGAGGAAATGGATATACCAACTGGAACACGGATGATTTTGGATATCATACCGATGCAGATCCATTATATGTTTCTATTCCCTTTTACATTGGGCTGCACCATAATTTAGCGTATGGAATTTTTTTAGACAATACTTATAAAACCTTATTCAATTTTGGAGCCTCCAATGATCGTTTTTCTTCTTTTGCAGCAGATGATGGCGATATGAATTATTATTTTATCCATCATAAAAGTGTAGCATCTATTATAGAATCTTATACCTATTTAACTGGCAGAACTCCACTCCCACCTATGTGGAGTTTAGGTTTTCAGCAATGTAGATGGAGTTATTTTCCGGATACAGAAGTTTTAAGTATTGCAAAAACATTTAGAGAAAAGAAAATTCCAGCCGATGTAATCTATCTTGACATTAATTATATGGATGATTACAAAATCTTCACATGGAACAAATCTCATTTTAAACAACCAGATAAATTAATTAGCGATTTAAAAAATATTGGTTTTAGAACTACAATAATTGTAGATCCCGGCATTAAAACAGAAAAAAAATACAAAAGTTATGAAGAAGGAGTTGCTCAAAATCTATTTGTAAAATATCCAGACAGTACCAATTATTCAGGACAAGTTTGGCCTGGTTGGTGTCATTTTCCAGATTTTACTCAAGAAAAATCAAGATTATGGTGGGGAAATTCATTTAAAGGATATGTAGATAATGGAATTGAGGGTTTTTGGAATGATATGAATGAACCAGCGAGCTGGGGACAATTTATGCCGAACAATATTTTGTTTGAATATGATGGATTGAAAGCTACTCATAAGCGTGCAAAAAACATTTACGGAATGGAAATGGCGCGAGCTACTTATGAGGGAACAAAAAAATTAATGAATGGAAAAAGGCCCTTTATCCTGACCCGTGCAGGTTTTGCAGGTTTGCAAAGATATACTGCTTTATGGACTGGAGATAATCGATCGGAAGATGATCACATGTTGGCTGGAGTGAGATTGATAACCAGTTTGGGATTAAGTGGAGTGGCTTATGTGGGAATGGATGTAGGCGGTTTCACAGGAAATCCAAGTTCAGAATTATATCAAAGGTGGATGACTTTGGGTGCTTTCACTCCTTTTTACAGAGCTCACACTAGTTATAATACCAAATCCGCTGAACCTTGGACTTTCGGAGAAGATGCAGAAGATAATGTGAGAAATTATATTCAATTGCGCTATAATCTTTTGCCTTATTTATATTCCAATTTTTATGAAGCGAATCAAAATGGAATGCCAATAGCTCGTTCTATGGCTATTGAACATAGTTTTGATCCTAAAATTTATCAATCAGAATATCAGCAGCAATATTATTTTGGTAATGCGATGCTGATTGCACCATTTTTGAGTACACAGACTTTTGGAAAGGTTTATTTACCAAAAGGAGATTGGTTTGACTTCTACAATGACAAAAAAATGAATGGAAATACAGAATTTATTGCAGAAGCTGGTTTGAATAGACTTCCAGTTTATATAAAAGGTGGAGCAATTATTCCAATGCAATCTCCAATTCAGCATACAGAAGAAAAAGGAAATGATACCTTATATATACATTTGTATAAAGGAAGTAATTCGAGTTCATTTGTGTATTATGAAGATGATGGAATAACGGATCAATCAGAAAAAGGAAAATTTTGCAAACGAAAAATGACCTATAATTCAAAATCGAATGAATTAATTTTGGATAAACAAGAAGGTGATTATTCCTCCAAATTTAAAATAGTAAAAGTGTTATTTCATGGTTTTGAAAACTCCGAAAAAATGAAAGTTAATAATTCTATAAAAAAATCAGAAAAAGCCTCGATCCGTTTTTTGAATAGTAGCATGTACGGAGAGATGCCAGTGAAAGCTGGTGAAATGAATGTAATTTCAGTCCCTTCTACTTCTATTACTTTTAATAAGGAGATTATTAAATTTAACTGGTAGAACTTTTACTTTATTTAATTAAAAATTCCAAATAAAAATTTCAATGAAATTCAATATAAATTTTAAAAAAACCATTAGCTTAATTGCTATATCATTTTTCTTTTATTCAGCGTTTGCGCAGGTTACCATTTTACTAAAAGTGCCTTCTAATACTCCAATAAATGATTCTGTTTTTGTAGCTGGCGATTTTAATAATTGGAATCCGGGAAATAGCATTCATAAATTGACAAAAGTAAATGATAGTATCTTCACAATCATTTTGCCAGCCAGAACGGGAACTATACTTTTCAAATTTACCAGAGGCGAATGGCCAAAAGGAGAAGTAACAAAAACTGGCGGATCGGTTGCCAACAGATCTTTCACATTTGGAAACGGACAAACTATAAATCTTTCGGTTGGTAATTGGGAAGATTTAGCAGGTGGTGGTGGCGGACAGCATACTGCTAATGCAAATGTGAGCATAATGAGTCCTAATTTTTTTATGCCACAATTAAATAGAACCCGAAGAATTTGGATTTATTTACCTACAGATTATTCCACATCTACTAAGACTTATCCTGTAATTTATATGCACGATGGACAAAATTTATTTGATGCATTTTATTCTTTTTCTGGAGAATGGGGAGTGGACGAAAGTCTTGCAGCAAAACAAAATTTAGGAGATTTTGGTGCTATTGTAATTGGAATAGATAATGGCGGTAGCAATCGAATGAATGAATTGAATCCGTGGGTACATCCTTTATATGGTGGTGGACAAGGAAATCAGTACTTAGAATTTATTGTAAACACTTTGAAGCCTTATGTAGATTCTGCTTTTAGAACCAAACCAGATAGATTAAATACTGGAATAGCCGGAAGTTCTATGGGAGGTTTGATTTCTCTTTACGGCGGAATTAAATATCAAAATACATTTGGTAAAGTTGGAGTTTTCTCGCCAGCATTTTGGATTGCACCACAGCTATATTCCTATGTTAGAAATGCTCCAATAATCAATACTCCTAAAATATTCATCATCGGGGGTGGTAAAGAAAGTGCTAATTTGGAAAATGAAATGATTGCTATGGTGGATACTTTAAATAATACTGGATATCCTTTATCACAAATAAATTATCAATTAAAACCAGATGGGCAACATAGTGAATGGTTTTGGAAAAGAGAGTTCCCAGCAGTTTATTCTTGGTTATTTAGTTCATCTGTAGGAATTAATGAAAATAAATCTTTTAATTTTTCTGTTTATCCAAACCCTGCAAAGGATGAAATAAATATAAAAGGAGATTTTATTTCTGATAAACTAATGGCAGAAATGAGTGATTCAACTGGAAAATTAATTTTTAAAAAGAAATTTAAAAGTGGGAAAAGCTTGGAACTCCCAGAAGTTAGTAATGGAGTTTATATATTAAAAATTACAGATGGAAAGCAAGTTGGAACTCGAAAGATTCTAATACAGGATTGATAGGTAATACTAAATCTAAAATTGTTAAAAACAAAATCTAATCCTTTAGCATTTTTTGAATCTCATCTAGTTTCATTAGAGCTTCAATGGGAGTCAAAGAATTCACATCTAATCCGTTTAGTTTATCTCTTAAATTCACTAAAACAGGATCATCCAATTGAAAAATACTTAATTGAAAATCATTTCCAGCGGTTTTTGATTTAGATTTTTGAATCCTTGGTTTTGGATCTGAACCTTCTAAATTTCTATTGCTTTCTAATTGGGTTAATAACTGATTAGCTCTATTAATTACTTCTTTTGGAATACCTGCAATTTTTGCAACATGGATTCCAAAACTATGATTGCTTCCTCCTTCCACTAATTTTCTAAGAAATATAATTTTATCATCAATCTCTTTTACCGAAACATTATAATTTTTAATTCCTTGCATCAATGCCGACATTTCATTCAACTCATGGTAATGCGTTGCAAATAAGGTTTTCGCTTTTGCTGATGGATGATTGTGTAAATATTCTGCAATGGCCCAAGCAATGCTAATTCCATCGTAAGTACTTGTTCCTCTGCCGATTTCATCCAAAATAATCAAACTCCTTGCAGAAATATTATTCAAAATAGTTGCCGTTTCATTCATTTCTACCATAAAAGTAGATTCGCCAGATGATAAATTATCGGATGCGCCTACACGAGTAAAAATCTTATCCACTATTCCTATTTTAGCTGCACTCGCGGGCACATAACTTCCCATGTGAGCCATCAAAACGATCAATCCTACTTGTCGCAGAAATGCAGATTTACCTGACATATTTGGCCCAGTAAGAATAATTAATTGTTGAGAATTTGGATCTAAAAATAAATTATTAGAAATATATTGATCTCCTTGTTTTAATTTCTTTTCTATTACTGGATGCCTTCCATTTTTGATATCTAAAATAAAACTATCATCCAATTCTGGCTTGCAATATTTATTGGCAATTGCCAGTTCACTAAAATTTAATAAAACATCTAATTGAGCAATAATTTCTGCATTTGTTTGTATCGGCTGAATAAATTGTGCAACAAAATCTATCAATTCACGATAAATTTCTTGCTCCAACTGAAATATTCTTTCCTCTGCTCCAATAATTTTCTCCTCATATTCTTTTAATTCTGGAGTTATATATCGCTCTGCATTCACCAAGGTTTGTTTTCGAATCCAATCTGATGGAACTTTCTCTCTATGCAAATGGGTAACTTCCAAAAAATATCCAAAAACACTGTTGTAAGAAATTTTTAAAGATGAAATTCCCGTATTTATAATTTCTCTTTGTTGTATTTCTATTAAATAATCTTTCCCTGCAAAAGCTATTTTTCTTAATTCATCTAACGTTTCATTTATTCCAGAGGCAATTGCCCCTCCTTTTAAAATAGAAACTGGAGGTTCTACAATTAAATAGTTTTTTAGTCTTTCTATTAATTCTAGACACGGCATCAATTGTGATTTAAGCCTCAAAATTTCTGTATCGGTGCTATTTTCTGTACTTGAAATAATTTCATTAATAGCTGATAAAGCAATTTGCAATTGTCGCAATTCTCTTGGCGAAATTTTCTTTAACGCCACTTTGGAAATCAATCTTTCTATATCGCCGACACTTTTTATATGGGTTTTTAAGGTATGAGCTAAAGATCTATTTTCTATTAAATAACTAACTACTTTTTGCCTTTGTTCTATTGGAATTCTTTGTTTCAATGGCATAAGCATCCATTTATACAAAAGTCTTGCTCCCATTGGAGTGAGAGTTTGATCCATAATTCCTAACAAAGTACTGCCACTATCGTTTAAACTTCCAACCAATTCTAAATTTCTGATCGTAAACCTATCCAACCACATAAATCGATCTTCTTCTATTCGAGTTATATTGGTGATATGTGCCAAATTATGATGCTGAGCATCTTTTATATAATGCAGAACTGCACCAGCTGCAATGATTGCTAAGGGTAGATTTTCAATTCCAAAACCTTTGAAACTCAGGGTTTCAAAATGATTTAACAAAATTTCCAAGGCATAATCGCGACCATAAACCCAATCATCAATCGAGTAAGTGTAATATTGGTCATTTAATAAACTACCGAAAATTTTATTTTTCGAAGATTTACTTAATACTATTTCTGAGGGCGAATAAGAAACTAAAAGTTTGTCGATGTATTCCCAATTTCCTTGTGCTGTAAGAAATTCTCCAGTAGAAATGTCTAAAAAAGCGATTCCAAAAAAATCAGGTCGAGCATCTTCACAAAAAATAGCTGATAAATAGTTATTACTTTTTTGTCTAATAATATTTTCATTGTAAGCCACACCAGGAGTAATCAATTCTGTTACTCCTCTTTTTACAATTGTTTTAGTGGTTTTTGGATCTTCTAATTGATCACAAATAGCAACTCTTTGTCCTGCTCGAACCAATTTAGGTAAATAATTATCTAAAGAATGATGCGGAAATCCAGCAAGTTCTACATGCGAAGCGGCTCCGTTTGCTCTTTTTGTTAATACAATTCCTAATATGGAAGAAGCAATAATCGCATCTTGGCCAAATGTTTCGTAAAAATCTCCTACTCTAAAAAGTAATAAAGCGCCAGGATATTTTTGCTTCACCTTATTATACTGCTGCATTAAAGGTGTTTCTTTTATCTCTGTCGTCTTAGTCAAAATTTATTTTTTTATTTGGCTAAAATACAAAAGCTACCTAGATTATTGGTAGCTTTAATTTCTTAATAACCTATTTCGGCATAGCAATTGGCTGAAAGAAATTATAGTTTAATTCTTAATATTATGAATAAAGAACAAGATGATCAACAAAAAATAAAAGACTTATTAGAGAAAGAAATTCAAGAAAATTTGAGCAATGAAATGCAAGAAGATGCAACATTAGATTCAGGAACCGACGAAGAAGAAGAGGATAAAATGGCCTTCGGCTTTTCTTTTAATGCACAAGACGGAGAATCTGGTGATGAAAGTGAAGATAATGGAGATTTACCAAGTTTGATGCAAAAACCAGGTCATCGCTATGATCCGAATATAGATTCTGCACATTCCGAAAAATTAAGTCAAGATGGAATTATAGATAGCATGCATATTGCAAACGAAGACGAGATTGGGTTTGCTTATGGTGAAGATACTTATGTAGATCCAGAGAAATAAATTTCTTTACATTCTGCCAATTTGAACATTTAGAAAAAAAGCAAATAGTCCGCTTGTAAATTAAAATGAAATCTATTTTGCGATTGAAATAATTATATTTCCATTCAGGATTTTAAATCTTTTCCATTATTCTGCTAATTTCACAAATTAGAAAAAAAGCAATTATTTAGATTGCAAAAAAACATGAGATTGGGTTTGCTTATAATGAAGACACTTATGGAGATTCAGAGAAATAAATTCTTTACATTTCTGCCACTTTATACATTTAGAAAAAAGCAATTAGTCCGCTTGTAAATTAAAATGAAATCTATTTTGCGATTGAAGTCAATATATTTCCATTCAGGATTATAAATCTTTTCCATTATTCTACTAATTTGACAAATGAGAAAAAAAGCAATTATTTAGATTGCAAAAAAACATGAGATTGGGTTTGCTTATAATGAAGACACTTATATAGATTCAGAACACTAATCTTTTTGATTTTTCTGCTACTTTTGACCATGCAGAAAACAAGCAATTCAGATTTAAATCGAATATCTAAACAAGATTTTAGAACTGCCGAAAAAATTCCAGTAGTGCTGGTTTTGGATAATGTGCGTAGTTTAAACAACGTTGGTTCTGTGTTCAGAACATCTGATGCTTTCGCTGTAGAAGAAATTTATTTATGCGGAATTACTGGCATTCCACCACACAGAGATATTGAAAAAACTGCTCTCGGAGCAAGTGAAACTGTTCAATGGAAATACTTTGAAAATACCATTGATGCCATTCATTTATTAAAAAAATCCAATTACAAAATTATCGCTATTGAACAAGCTAAAGAAAGCATAATGCTAAACGAGGCAGAAATTAAATTGGATGAAAAACTAGCATTTATATTTGGAAATGAAGTTAATGGAGTTTCAGAGGAAGTAATGAAAAACATTGATGAATGCATAGAAATACCTCAATTTGGCACTAAACATTCTTTTAATATTTCTGTGAGTGCAGGAATTGTGCTTTGGCATTTTTATTTACAATTTTATAAAATGAAATAATAAAATAAAAACGTTTTGATTTCTTAAAAAGAATAATTTTTCTCTCAATGAAATAAAATTTTTAGTTGATAATTTTTTTGTTTGTAATTTAAGAATCAGGATTTTATTGGCTAAATCTCTAAAACCTCAATTAATCAAAAAGAATTGGATTTAAATTACCAATTGATCTAAAATTTTCTACTTTTGCCACGGGTAAGTCTTATACGACCAGCTCCTGTTGAACTCCCCCAGGTTCGGAAGGAAGCAAGGGTAGATGGTTGTAGCGGTGCGATGTAAGTAGCTTACCCATTTTTTTTCTTTTATCAAATCCCATGAAATTTTTTATCGATACTGCAAATCTTGACCAGATTAAAGAAGCTCAAAACCTTGGTATACTGGATGGTGTGACTACAAATCCATCCTTGATGGCAAAAGAAGGAATCACTGGAGATCAAAATGTAATCAATCATTATAAAGCAATTTGTGATGTAGTAGATGATTTTGTCAGTGCAGAAGTTATAGCAACTGATTATGAAGGAATGGTGAGAGAAGGCGAAGCTTTAGCAAAATTGGATGCTAAAATTGTAGTGAAAATCCCAATGATAAAAGATGGAGTCCGCGCTTTAAAATATTTTTCATCCAAAGGAATTAGAACGAATTGTACCTTAGTTTTTTCAGCAGGCCAAGCTATTTTAGCCGCCAAAGCAGGAGCAACTTTTGTTTCCCCTTTTATTGGTAGATTAGACGATATCGGTTTAGATGGAATGGAATTAATAGCCCAAATCAGACATATTTACGATGTTCAAGGATATGAAACAGAAATTCTTGCAGCATCTGTTAGACATGTAACTCATTTAATAAAATGCGCAGAAATGGGTGCAGACGTTGCAACTTGTCCTTTAAGCGTGATTTTAGGATTATTAAAACATCCGCTTACCGATAGCGGACTAGCCACTTTTCTTGCAGATCATGCAAAAGTGAATAAATAGATTTGTCTTTTATTCATCTTTTAAATTTTAACTTAAAGCCGTAAAAAATTACTCAAGGTTTCCAAAGTTTAAGTTGAATTTCCTTTCATACGAAGCGAAATAGATATTTTATATCCAACAAATTGGCGGAATATCAAGATTCTAAATTTTAACGCAAATCAGTAAAGAATTTCCCAAAGTTCTCAAGGAAAAAGTTGATTTTCCTTTAATAAGGAGCGAAATAGTTTTACCACATCCAACAAATTGGCAGAATATCAAGATTTTAAATTTTTAACGCAAATCAGTAAAGAATTTCCCAAAGTTGGCAAGGAAAAAGTTGAATTTCTTTTCATACGTAGCGAAATAGATTTATCACATCCAACAAATTGGCGGAATATCAAGATTTTAAATTTTTAACATAAAGCCGCAAGAATTTCCCAAAGTTCTCAAGGAAAAAGTTGAATTTCCTTTCTTATCGAGCGAAAGCGATTCAATAAATCCAACAAATTGGCAGAGCAATAAGATTTTTGATTTTAACGTAAAGTGGCAAATAGATAAGCAAAGTTCCCAAATCTATCGTTGAATTATATAAAATTTAGGTGATTAAGATTTACAGAAATTAGTAAATTCTATAAAGACAAGATTTTACTTTTTACAATCTAATACTTATAATTCATGAAAATTTATTTGACCAAAAAAATCTCCAATCAATTCATTGCTCTCCAGCAAAATTCCCTTCACTCCTACTTTTGCTGCTGCATCCATATCTCTTTGTTTATCGCCAAACATAAATGATTGTGCAGGATCAATTTGAAATCGAGAAATCGCTTTTTCCAACATTCCTGAATCTGGTTTTCGACAAATACAATCTCCATTAAAATTTGGATGATGCCTGCAATAATAAAATTCAGCAATTATTGCATCATGTTTTTTCAATTCTTGAGAAAAATAATTATGCATTTTATTTAATTCATCTACAGAATAAAGATTTTTTGCCAGACCTCCTTGGTTCGTTATTATGATTAATAAGAACCCTTGATCAACTAATATTTTTAAACTTTCGCACAAACTAGGCAGCAACTTAAAATCCTCTAATCGAGTAATGTAATCACCGATTTCTTCGTTTATTATTCCATCACGATCCAAGAAAATTGCTTTATTTTTATTCATATAAACATTGAAAAAGGTAAACGTTATTATTTTTTATTGCGGAGTAATACTATTGAGCCGTCAAATTATCACATAATTACCTATTTTAGACCAAATTTTTAAAAATAACTGTGTCAGACTGTTTAGTCATCATACCTACCTACAACGAAAAAGAGAATATTGAGAAAATAATTCGAAAGGTTTTTTCTCTCGATAAACTTTTTGAAATATTGATTGTCGATGATAACTCACCAGATGGAACACAAAAAATAGTAGAGAATTTACAAACTGAGTTTTCTGATAAGTTACATTTAGAAAAAAGACCCGGAAAACAAGGCTTGGGAACAGCTTATATTTATGGTTTCAAATGGGCAATCCAAAGAAAGTATGAATATATTTTTGAGATGGATGCAGATTTTAGCCACAATCCAGAAGATTTGATAAAATTATACGCGGCATGTGCTGCTGGTGCAGATTTAGCAATTGGTTCTAGATATGTATCAGGAATCAATGTGGTAAATTGGCCAATGAGTAGAGTTTTAATGTCATATTTCGCATCTTATTATGTCAGAGTTTTCACAGGAATGTCAATTCAAGATACTACAGCAGGTTTCAAATGTTACAGAAGAATCGTTTTAGAAACAATAAATCTCGATAAAATAAAATTTATAGGTTATGCTTTTCAAATAGAAATGAAATTTACAGCTTGGAAAACTGGTTTTACAGTTGTTGAAGTTCCTATTATTTTCACAGACAGAAGCGAAGGAACCTCTAAGATGAGTAAAGGAATTTTCAAAGAAGCCTTTTTAGGAGTTTTGGAAATGAAAATCAGAAGTTTTTTTACTAAATATCCTAAATTAAATAGAGGATAATGATCAATCCAAATTTAGATCCCGAGGCAGAAAATTTAAATCCTGAAGAGAAAGAAATTGAAAAAGTTCTGCGTCCTTCGGCGTTTGATGATTTCACTGGACAGCATAAAATAATTGAGAACCTAAAGGTTTTTGTGGAAGCTGCAAAAATGCGAGGAGAAGCTCTCGATCATGTTCTATTGCATGGCCCTCCCGGTTTAGGGAAAACAACTTTATCACATATTATTGCTAATGAATTGGGGGTTCAAATCAGAATTACTTCTGGTCCTGTTTTAGACAAACCAGGTGATCTTGCTGGTTTATTAACCAATTTAGAAGAAGGAGACATTTTATTTATCGACGAAATTCATCGTTTAAGTCCAGTAGTAGAAGAATATTTGTATTCTGCTATGGAGGATTATAAAATAGATATTATGCTAGAAACTGGGCCTAATGCAAGAAGTGTCCAGATTGCTTTGAATCCTTTTACTTTAGTAGGCGCCACCACTCGATCTGGATTATTAACTTCTCCACTTAGAGCAAGATTTGGAATTAATTCACGATTAGAATATTACGATACCAAACTTTTAACGACAATAGTATTGCGTTCTAGTTCTATTTTAAATACTCCAATATCTGATGAAGGGGCTTTTGAAATTGCCAGAAGAAGTCGTGGAACTCCCAGAATTGCAAATGCTTTATTAAGAAGAACCAGAGATTTTGCTCAAATAAAAGGAAATGGAACGATCGATGTAGAAATTGCAAATTATGCTCTGAATGCATTGAATGTTGATATTCATGGTTTAGATGAAATGGATAATCGAATTTTAACTACAATTATTGACAAATTTAAAGGTGGTCCAGTTGGATTAAAAACCATTGCTACTGCTTGTGGAGAAGAAGAAGGTACGATCGAAGAAGTATATGAGCCATTTTTAATTAAAGAAGGATATCTGATGAGAACATCTCGTGGAAGAGAAGCTACGGAATTAGCATATAAACATTTAAATCGTAAACAGCCAGGAAACAGAAATCTTGGTTTGTTCGATTCCTGATTTTATTTCTAAAAATAATTTTTGATGCCCACCATTTCTGAATCGACTAATTTAATTAGAAACGAAGCTGAACGTTTAGGATTTTATTTTTGCGGATTTTCTAAAGCAGAATTTCTTGAATTGGAAGCAAGCCAATTAGAAAACTGGTTGAGAAAAGAAAATCATGGAGAAATGCAGTACATGGAAAATCATTTCGAGAAAAGATTAGATCCTAGAAAATTAGTTGATGGAGCACAAACCGTTATTTCATTAGGTTATAATTATTTTTCCAATCAAATTCAATCAGACCCAAGTGCTCCAAAAATTTCTAAATATGCTTATGGAATTGATTATCATTTAGTCATAAAAGAAAAATTAAAGTTACTTTTTCATTTTATTCAAGAGAAAATAGGAGAAGTAAATGGTAGAATGTTCGTGGATTCTGCTCCTGTGATGGAAAAAACTTGGGCTAAAAAATCTGGTTTAGGTTGGCAAGGAAAAAACGCAAATTTAATTAACAAAGAAAAAGGCTCTTTTTTTTTCTTAGCAGAATTAATCGTTGATTTAAAATTAGATTACGATCAACCCATAAAAGATTATTGCGGAACTTGCACAAAATGTTTAGATGCTTGCCCAACCGATGCTTTGCATACTCCTTATGAGGTAGATAGTAAGAAATGTATATCCTATTTAACCATTGAACTTAAAAACCAAATACCTGAAGAATTTAAAGGGAAAATGGATAATTGGATGTTTGGATGCGATATCTGCCAAGATGTTTGTCCTTGGAATCGCTTTTCTGTTTTGCATCAAGAAACTAATTTTAATCCCAAACAAGAACTTTTAACTAATTCTAAAAAAGATTGGGAATCTCTAAACGAGGAAGTTTTTACCAAAATTTTTAAGAATTCGGCAGTAAAAAGAACTGGATTCGACGGATTGACAAGAACGATAAGTTTTTTAAAAGAAAAATAAATTTATTCCACTTCACTCCAACCAAGAGTTCCATTATCAAGTCCAGCCAAACTCATTACTCTTTGTACTACTGTTTCAGCCACTTCTTTAACGGTTTTGGGTTTAGAATAAAATGATGGAGTAGCTGGACAAATAATCCCGCCAGCCTGTGTCACGGTAAGCATATTATTGATATGAATTAAATTTAATGGAGTTTCTCTACTTACTAAAATTAATTTTCTTCTTTCTTTTAAAATTACATCGGCGGCACGGGTAATTAAATCATCAGATATTCCCGATGCTATACGCCCTAATACACCCATACTGCAAGGACAAACAATCATAGTCTCAAAATGGGCAGATCCAGAAGCAAAAGGCGCCATAAAATCCGATTTTTCATAAAAATTAAATGAATAATTTTTCCAATCTTCATTATCTAACTCAAATTTCCAAACATCTTTTGCATTTGAACTCATTACAACACCCACTTCAATTTCATTTTGATTTAATAATTGAAGTCGGTCTAAAAGCAATTGAGCATAAATAGAACCGCTAGCACCAGAAATTGCAACAACAATTTTCTTTTTCATATAATTAAGATAGATTGGATAATGATAATAATTTAATAACAAAAAAAAGAGCTGATTAGTTTCCTAATCAGCCCTACATCTACCTATGAAAAACATGCCCTTGGAGGGCAATTCATATAAACCAATTACTATGCCAAGGGATTTAAATTTATAATTGAATAAAAAAAAAAATTAAAATAAAAAAGGGCCGTTTAGTTTCCTAATCGGCCCTACATCTACCTATGAAAAACATGTCCTTGCGGACAAACAAACATATCCAATTTTTATGCCATACGAATATCGAATATGTAACAACTGTAATACATTTTTTAGCAGAAACTTCTAAATAATTGGATCAAAAAAATTCCCGATTGAATCGGGAAATTTTTTTTTTGGGTAGAAGACCGGGCTCGAACCGGCGACCCTCGGCACCACAAACCAATGCTCTAACCAACTGAGCTACATCTACCGTTTGAATTGCAAATCTAAGTTTTTAAAATGTATCTGCAAGAAAAAAAATAAAAAACCTTTAAAATATTCGACTAAACGCTATTTTTAGACCATACTTAATTATTGTCTTCTTTTGAATTTGATTTAAAAACAAAAAATAAAATTATTAAAACCTTATTATTCAGATTAAAACAATTGCTAGACAATCCATCCAATTTTAACTATTGGATAATGGGTGGATTATTCATACGGCTTTTATTTTTTATTTCTGATGGTCATAACAGCGATTTTGACTTTTTTGAACAATGGACAATTCGCATGAATCATTTTGGTTTTAGATCCATTTATGACATAAATGTGGATCGATTTGAATGCGATTATCCACCACTATATTTATATGTTTTACAATTTTGGGGATGGATTTTTTCTTTTTTACAATTAGAAATATCTTCTCATTTATTTGACTCCTGCCTCAAATTAAGCACTTTAATTGCCGAGATTGTGTTTTTTATTTTCTTATCCAAAAAGGGTTTCAAAAATTATTTTTTGGTTTTACTGGCAATTTGTCCGGTTACAATTCTAAACGCTTATGGCTGGGGACAAATTGACTTATTATATAGTATGCTTTTGATTGCATCTTGTATTTATTTATTTGAAAAAAACTTTTTGGCATTTGCCATTTTAATTGCTTTATCACTTAATCTGAAAACTCAAACGCTTCTTTATTTTCCTCTATTAGCTGTATTTTTCTTTAAATCGGATTCGGGATTTAAATTAAACGCAAAAGCTATTTTAGTTTTTATTTTCGTTTTCATTCTTCCCAATATTCCTTTTTTACTAAATGCCGAGCATACTTTCGCCTCTATTGAACCACATTTTACTGCAAGTGGCAGGTATAATTTTATTTCTGTAAATGCTTTTAATATTTGGTGGGCAGCTTTCGCAGATTTTACTTTGAAAAAAGAGTTACTTTTTCCACCAAATGATGTTGTTCTTATTTTCAACGTATCCAGAAAAATTATTGCTTTTGGTTCATTTGCCTTTTTCTATCTTATTATTCTTTTTCTTGGAATTAAATATCAATTAAATAAAGTTCAAAAAATAACTTTATTGGCCTATTTGAGCATTACATTTTTCATGCTTTTGCCAGAAATGCACGAACGATATTTGTTTCCATTTTTTATTTTCAGTGCTTGGCTCTGTGTTAATTATAAAAATGAACTATTTTTTTTCTTGATTTTCTCCGTTTTACATTCAATTAATCTACTTTGGGGATGGGGCGAGCAGAAATATTTCCTAGATCAATGGATGTTTGAATCAACTAGAATCATTGCTTTCCTTACCTTCATAGTTTGGGTTTTATATAGTTTAGATCGAGTTCAAAATTTCAAAAAGCTTAAAGAATTATAATTTAATAATGGCAATCATATCAATATTTACAGATGGTTCCTCCAGAGGAAATCCTGGCCCAGGCGGTTATGGAACAATTTTAAAATCTGGAACATTAGTAAAAGAATTATCAGAAGGTTTTAAATTAACTACCAATAACCGAATGGAACTTTTGGCTGTAATAAAAGGTTTAGAGGCTTTGAAAAAAGAAGGTGAAGAAGTAATTATTTACTCGGATTCCAAATATGTA
>JBBQYA010000023.1:0-34114 GCA_038209155.1 Sphingobacteriales bacterium
GAACTTACCTCATTGTGCTTTCCTAATCGGTGACTGATATGCGTCAAATAAGCAGTTTCGGGTTTTATTTTAGCGATCATTTCCAAAGCTTCTTCTAACGTGAAATGAGAAATGTGTGGCTCAATCTGCAAAGCATTTAGAACTAATATTTTGCAATTTTGTATTTTTTCTATTTCCTTCTCATCTATCGTTTTTGCATCAGTTATGTATACAAAATCTTTAATTCTAAATCCTAAAACTGCTAAACGATAGTGCATTACTTCTATCGGTTGCATTTCTATATCGTCAATTATAAATTTTTCTTTATCAATATCTATAAATTCTAATTTAGGAATTCCTGGATATTTTACGTCCGAAAAAATATAAGAAAATTCTCTTTTTATAGCTTGCTGAACTCTTGGATGTGCATAGATTTTGGTCTTTCTGTTTTCTGAATAATTAAAAGCTCGAATATCATCCAAACCTGCTGTATGATCCTTATGCTCATGTGTATACACAATTGCACTAAGCGTTTTCACTTTTGCTCTTAGCATTTGATAGCGAAAATCTGGACCCGTATCTACCACTACTGTTGCCTTTTCAGATTCTATTAAAATGGATGTTCTTAATCTATTATCTTTTGGATTGGAGGAAGTACAAATATCACAAGAACAAGTAATTACTGGAACTCCTTGAGATGTGCCAGTACCAAGAAATGTAATTTTCACAACTTTATAATGGTTTGAGAAAGTGAATGATAAAAACTTCTTGTTTTGTCGGTAAATAAAATTTCGTCTATTTCAATTTTTTGCATTACTTCTAATAGTGCGTTTATTTTACTTTCTATGGTGGCAAATTTATTTACCACAATCACATCTTTAGATTGCAATTTGCAATTATTTGATCTAAAATTTCCTTTTTCATACCTTACTTTAAAGCCTTGTTCAAAAAAAAGTAATTCCAATTTTTCTAAAGAGCCGTTTGTTGCTTTCATAATAGAATGATAAATATATGCATAAAAAAAGCCACCAAATAGGTAGCTTTTTATTTTCAATAATTTTATTTTTTATCGCAGGTCTATTACTTCTACTCCAGGGTACTTTTTGGCTTCGAAAGTAAAAAATGCGTTTTCTAAACTTGGATTTGGAATGAAGTTTTTGATTGTGTAGGTATATTTATTTCCATTCTTATCAAAAATTTTCATCTGACTTAATTGCTTAGTTTCCTTATCTATTGTCAATCTGATTTTAAAAAATTTCTTTTTCTTGTCAATCGGTGTAAGATCAATAATTTCTGTTTTTCTTTTGTTATTTACCTTTTCTTCAACATATAAATAATTAAAACCTTTTTCGTAAAGAGTAAAAATTTGAGATGGATTCATCACATCATCACCTTCTTCCAAAGGATTAATTTGAACTTCGTTCGCTTGTTTTAAATAAGTCCAAGAGTTTTTCCCATCACTGATAATTTCTTGTCCAGCGATATTGATTTTGTATTTATTTTGTTTGGACATTAAGAAAATAACTCCATTTTGAGTTTCATTGATTTTGTCTTTCGAGCTTTCTATTGTATAAGAAAAGTCGGCTTTAAGTGTATTCAATGACTTATATTTTGCACTAGTTTGTGCTAAAATTTGCTTTGCTTTTTTATCATTCTGAGCAAATAATAAACCGCTAGAGCAAACTATAATAAGAGAAATTGAGAGTATTTTTTTCATTCTTTTTTAATTGTTTATGATAATTAAACTTAGAAAGTACAAATATGTGATATTTTTTAAAATAAAATTAATGTTACGAATTTGCACTTTTATTATTTAGGGTATTCAAATACTGTTCCAATGAATATTCATCTGGATAAAGTACCTCTCTAGCCTTACTTCCTTCAAATGGACCAACAATTCCGGTGGCTTCCAATTGATCTATAATTCTGCCTGCTCGATTATAACCCAACTTTAATTTACGCTGAATCAAGGATGTGGAACCTTGTTGATGCATCACAATTAAACGTGCTGCATCTTCAAACAAAGGATCTTTATCACCAATGTCAAAACTTTTTGCTGAACTACCTTCTCCATTCTCATCTACATATTCTGGCAACAAATGGGCGGTTGCATAGCCTCTTTGCGAGCCAATAAATTCGGTGATTCTTTCTACTTCGTGAGTATCTACAAACGCACATTGCAATCTAATAAGCTCATTGCCAGTGGAAAGCAGCATATCTCCACGACCAATTAATTGATCTGCTCCTCCAGAATCTAAAATGGTTCTTGAATCTATTTTGGAACTAACTCTGAAAGCCAATCTGGCTGGAAAATTTGCTTTTATAGTTCCTGTAATAATATTTACTGAAGGTCTTTGCGTGGCAATAACCAGATGTATTCCAATTGCACGAGCCAATTGAGCCAATCGAGCGATAGGAGTTTCAACTTCCTTTCCGGCTGTCATCATTAAATCAGCAAATTCATCGATTACCAATACAATATAAGGTAAATAACGATGCCCATTTTCTGGATTTAATAACCTCGAATTAAATTTTTGATTGTACTCTTTTAAATTTCTTACCTGCGCGTCCTTCAATAAATCATATCGCTGATCCATTTCTATACACAAAGAATTTAAGGTATTAATTACTTTTTTAGTATCCGTAATGATTGCTTCTGCTTCATTAGGAAGTTTTGCTAAAAAATGTCTTTCTATTTTTTTGAATAAAGTTAATTCTACTTTTTTAGGGTCTACCATCACAAACTTGACTTGCGAAGGGTGTTTTTTGTATAATAATGAAACTAACAAAGCATTGATACCTACAGATTTACCTTGCCCAGTTGCTCCTGCCATCAGTAAATGTGGCATTTTTGATAAATCGGCAATAAATACTTCATTGGAAATTGTTTTACCTAAAGCTATCGGCAAATCCATTGTTGTATGTTGATATTTATCAGTTGCCAAAATAGAACGCATGCTTACCATTTCTGGATTCAAATTGGGAACTTCTATTCCAATTGTTCCTTTTCCAGGAATTGGAGCAATAATTCTAATTCCCAAAGCGGCAAGACTTAAAGCAATATCATCTTCTAAATTTTTAATCTTAGAAATACGAACTCCAGCAGCTGGAATTATTTCATAAAGTGTAACGGTGGGTCCAATTGTAGCTTTTATCTTATCAATTTCTATGTTGTAATGACCAAGAGTTTCAACAATTTTATTTTTATTGGCTTCTAATTCATCTGAATTTACCGAAATTTTTCCATTGCCATGATTATCTAACAATTCTAAAGATGGGTATTGATAGGTTGACAAATCTAAAGTAGAATCATATTCTCCAATAGCATCAACTAAAGATTTTGCCAAGGTTTTTGCCTCACTTTCTGGCTCTCTGATAAGTGGAGCAATTACCATTTCTGGTTGATGTACAGCAGAAATAGGTTCTATTATTTCCTCTTCAACTTTTAATTCAGGACCCGTTGATTGATTTATTTTTGAGTTTTTAACAGGAAATTCTATAGGCCGAGATCGAACTTCTTCTTCTATTATCTCTTGCTCGGTAGGCGGAACTGGAATTAAATCGCTATTGACATCAACTTTTTCTTTTGGTTTTCTTTTAAAATCTGTATTAAAAGCAGCAATCATCCAAATAATAAAAGCAAATGCCAAAATAGCTAAAGTACCTACACGTCCAACGGTCAAAACCAACCAATCATTCAATCTTAAACCATAAGCACCAGCAAAATTTCTGTAAGCTTCAGAACTTAAACTAAATAAAAATCCAGAAACAAGAGAAGCGAAAACTACAAAAAACAGAGTATATGCAATCGCTCTACCAACAGGATATATCGATTTTTCAAAAACTAATCTATATCCAATTATTAGAAATAAAAGAATAAAAAGATAGGAGGAAAGTCCAAACCATAGAAATATAAATTGATGAGCAAGCATGGCACCCAGAATTCCTAACCAATTTTCTACCTTATTATTTTCAGCATCGAATAATATTTTCCATGATGAATTAGCAACTACGCTTTGATCTGATTGCCAAGTAAGTAAAAAAGAATTAAAGGCAACAAATAAAAAAAGTGCAAATAAAAGAAATATGAACCCGATTATTTTTTGAACTCTTCCATGTTCAAAATTGAAATTAAAATTAAATTTTTTACGCTCCGATGATTTTTTTCCTGCTAAAGGTATTTCCTCTTCACGTTCTTTTCTTAATCGGTTTACCTTTTCAGCCATTCATTTATTTTTTTCAAATATAGATAAATCTCAATACTCAAATTATAAGTAATCTAATCGTTCAATAGTGATTTTGCAAAATCATCTAATTGAATTCCACCAAAATTTCCCGAACTCATTAGCAATAAATTAGATTGATCTAAATTTATATTTTTCAAATACTCAACCAAATCTTCTTTCTTATTAAAAATAATTAATTCATTGTTTGCAAATGCTGTTTTAATTTCCTGAGTAGAAATCATACTTAATTTTTTATGCTCAATAGTATGTGGATTAAAATAAATAATTTTTACATCGGCATCATCCATAGAATGATTGTATTCATTCAAAAAAATCTTATTTAAACTACTAAAAGTGTGTAATTCCATTGCAGCAATTAAGTTCCGATTGGGATATTGAGTTTTTGCTGCTGCTATGGTTGCTTTTAATTTAGAAGGCGAGTGAGCAAAATCTTTAAATATCAACGAATTGGAATTGGAAGCTATTAATTCCATTCTTTTGGCTGCACCGTCAAAAGTAGAAATGGCAGTATAAAAATCAGTTATATTAATTCCTAATTCTTCGCAAATTAATCTTGCACCTTCCATATTCTGCAAATTATGCTCACCGAAAACCTGTAAAGTAATTTTTTTATCATCAATTAAAATATAGGTGATACCATCAATAATTTCGTTTTTTGGAGTATGATAAGGCAAAAATTTTATATCCTTTCTCGTAGATTTTTTAATTAGATTTAAAAGATTTATGTCAGAAGCAGAATAAATTAATGTTCCATTTTTTTCAATCGTATTGATAAAAATTATAAATTGTTTTACATATTCTTCAAAAGTGGGAAACACATTAATATGGTCCCAAGCTATGCCTGTAATTAATGCAAGATTGGCTTTGTATAAATGAAATTTTGGCCTTCTATCTATTGGAGAAGCAAGATATTCATCTCCCTCAAGAATTATCATAGGTGCATCTTCGGTAATCTTTACCATGGTTTCAAAACCTTTTAATTGTGCACCAACTAAATAATCAAAATTAAGATGATAGAAATTTAATACATGCAAAATCATAGAAGTTACTGTAGTTTTTCCATGGCTTCCTCCAATAACTATTCTATTTTTATTTATTGATTGTTTATAAATATATTCAGGGTATGAGTAAACAGGTATATTTAATTTCTGTGCTTCCAGCAATTCAGGATTATCTATTCTTGCGTGCATTCCTAATACCACAGCTTCTATATCATTTTTAATATTAGAAATATCCCAGCCAATTGATTTGGGAAGCAATCCATATTTATTTAATCTAGAAAGTGAAGGTTCTGAAATTTCATCGTCAGATCCAGTAATAAAAATCTCTTTTTTGTGTAACGCTATTGCTAAATTATGCATTGCACTACCGCCAATAGCAATAAAATGTACTTTACTTTTATTCATATAATTATTTGCTATTGAAAACTGGCAACAAAATTTAGTTTCCTTTTAGAAGAAGAAATTCCCAAAATATTAGTTTGTTTTTTATTAGACATGATAATATCATTAAAAGGCTGATCGGAAGATAGTGCTTCGACATATCCATTAGAAATATCAAAATAATACCATTCATTAGTAGCAGTTTCAAAATAAAATTTAATTGCATTCTGACCTTGAGTCCGCTGAATAGCTAAATATCCTTTAAGTCTTTTATTCACCTGTTCTTTGCCAAATGAAGCAATTCCAATTGTATTTCCAACAGATCTAAAAGATCTTGTTTGCTGATCATAAGTTAATTGTAAATCTGAAAAAACTATCGTATGTTCTAATTCAGAAGGTATTTTGTAACCGCCGTACAATCCGATATCTTCAACAATTTTTTCTGCTACCTTTTTTGGAACTAATTCATTTATTGCATTAGCAAAAATAGGACGATCGTCTCTTGTTATAGGAGCTTCAAAAGAATTCAATTTCACATTTTCTAAAATTCTTGAATAAGTCTTTTCTAAAAAAACAAAATCTGCTGTTAAAACTACATCTAAAAGCATTGTGTTTTTCTTTAAATCTGCAGTAACAGACCCAGCCATTTGATTTTTATATCCGTTTCCTAAATCAATTCCAGTATTTAATAAACCTTCGGCTATACTTATTTCTTCCTTTTCTTTAAATGTTAGCAAGTTTCCTTTTTTGGCTCCAGAGAAAACTTTGTCTTTATCGCCCAATTTAAATTCTTTTTTAAGTTCATCATAAACTAATTGACCTTCCACTTTAATTATGTCATGATCATTCGGTTCTACTTTTTTACTGATAAAAGTAGCATAAGCATTTGCTTCAAGATTTGCAATATGCATACCTGAATATAAATTATCACCATTTCTCCTCTTAGGATTAATGATCTCGATAGCATTTGAATCAATATTAAATTTACCGCTGAAATCGAAAAAATCGGATTCAACTAATTGGCTGCTTTGTAGGATTTTCGCGTATCCTTTATAGATCATATCTTTTTCTGCAGCCTTCATATATACATTTCCTCTAAAACTTATTTGAGGTGTCAATACTAAAACTTTTTCATCGGGTACAATTCCGATTCCAACACTTTGAAATGTGCTATCCACATTAATATCGGTAAAATTAATTTGTTGAACTTTTCCTGTCTTATTTTTAAAGTCATAAATCCCAGATGCATTGTAAGATTTTCTTCCGTTCACTGTTACTTTAGATTCATAAAATTCATGAAATTTGGTATTTGTATTAGCAACAATTTTAGCATTTTCAAGAATTCTCATATATGCATTAGGCTGTATTTGAACGTATTGCCTATCTGGAAAAATAAAAGCATCAGCTACACTTATCTGATTTACTCCTCTAATATCAATAAAATTTTCATCTAATAAATAAACTGCATTGGTTGCATAAAAACTTAAAGAATCTTGACTTTTCTTGGTAGATAAAAAATAAGAATCAGAAAGCGGAGTTCCTTTAATAGCACTAAAATTAATTGATTTACCCAAGAAATCCCATACAAATTCACCTAACGATGTTTCATATTTATTTAATATAAATCTTGTTTCGTCTCCTATTTTATTAGTTTTAAATTTACCTTGCTTTTTATTAAAATCAATTTCTGATTTAATATTGTTTGAAGCTAGAGCAATTTTTGAAGTGTCAATAGTAGCGATTTGAATTCCTGAAGAATCGGCAACAAAATCATTCTCTTTAAAAATAAAATATTTACTACTTACCGTTGCATTATTAAATTTATTAGTCCCATTCCCTGATAAATTATTTGGTGTATAAACCATACTTCCTGCATGCTTTGATTGACCATCATACATGTCAAAAGCATTTTTTCGACTATACAAAAACATACTATCAACTTTTGGCAACCAGTGAATATAACTTTGTTTGGTATTTATTGCTGGATAAGCTGTTTTTATGTAAAGTCCCTTTTTTAAATCAAATGTTTTTGTGGTGGAATTCATAGAATCTGGCATAAAAACGAAATCATTTGAAGTAGATGTGGAAGATAAATAATTTAAAGTTCCATCCCCAACTAATCCTTTATGACTTAATCGAATGTTATTGGTGAATCTGCCTTTTCCCTTATAAACTTCATATCCAGTTGTTGGAGTTTTAGCTGTGAAACCCAGAGAAGAATCTGGTTGGTAGGTTAATGTTTGTTTTATATCTGGAAATATACCACCAGAAACAAGAGTTCCTGGAAATGATAATCCTTTTGTAGCAACATCGCTATTTAAACTATCTACTTTAAAAGGAACTAATTTAAAATAAAAATCCTCTCTTTTATAAGCACCATTTCTAATTTCTTTCTTATCATAATACACGTAGGAATCGCTTACACTCTCAAAACCTGGATATTGTGGATAATTCTTTAATCCTGATTTATTATACTTATCATCGATATAAAGTGTGCCTGAAACACTTTCCAAGGCTGTTTTTACATTTACTGCTTCGTCTTCTCCTTTTTTATTTTTTTCGATTAATGTTACCAACATGGAATCAACTTTATCTAAATTGATAGAAAAATCTTCATAATTAAATCCAAATCCATTTCCATTGAATTGTAGAGTGCCTGCTTTTACTTTTCCAGAGAATTTCATATTTCTATCTTTCTCTATAGAAACATAACCATTTTTTGGTTGAATAAATACTTTTTGAGAATCACTTAAATAAAACCCTTGAGCTCCTAGTATTTTTAATTCTTTTGTTCGTAAATCTAAAGATGCGTTTTTATTAGAATCTGCTAAAGATATTAATCGGATTACATCATAATCTAATTTTCCAGCTTCATTACTTACATAATTTAATGTTCTATCTCGAACTGTAATAATTGCTTTAGATTCATCTAAAAATATAAAACCTTCTTCTACCAAAGTCCGAAGTTGATTAATAACTGCTTCGGGTTTTACATTTAATTCTTTTGCATAATCGCTAATTGCAATAATTCTCGATTGATAACGATCACTTAATTTTTTTAAAATCGCTAAAGGGTTTTTACTACTCAATCCTTGTACTCTTGCAAATCTATTTTCCCGATAATAATTATTGGATTCGAAACTTGCTTCTTTCTGCACTTTACTTAATATTGTAGCCAAATCTATAACAGGCTGTTCTATAACCCAATAAATTGCTTCTACTGAAATATTTAATTCATGATAAGAATCGTAAAAGGGAGTTCTTGAAACTCCTTCATCTCCTCTAAACAAAGAAAGCTTTTTATCTTTTAATAAAAAACGCATGGAAACCGATGGATGATAAATAGAATCTTTTGCACCTAAATAAAGCGTAGCTTCTATATTATCAGACAAAATCCGATCAGCCAAAATAATAAAAGCTTTGGATGCAGCTTTAAATACAATGGTATCTTTATAATAAATCGTAATTAATGCATTAGTGAATTTATCTCCATAACCTAAAGATTTACTTCCCGACATAGAAAATCCACCTTTAATATTGATGTTTTTGAAAATATTTTTAATTTCTAGTTCTTTATCAAAAGATTCAAATTTTGGGTAATTGGCTTTTTCAACAGATGAATTTGCTGTCATTTTTTCAAAATATTTTCCTTTCAATGGCTTTTGAAAAAAATCTTTATTATAAAAAATAACTGAATCTGCTTCAAATTCTGCGGTTTTCAGTTTTATAGTATATTTATTTAATTCCGCATATACCTTAGTCGGATCTAATGCTACACGCTCCCAGGTCACTTTTCCTTTTTTACCATCCCATCTGTAGCTCAAAGGGTAAGCGGTTCCATTTGTTCCAGAAATCAAGGTGCTATCTCCTCTTGCAATTCCAATAATGTCTGTATTATTCACAGTTATTTTGGGAACAGAATCCATACTGATAATAAAATCCTTTGTGGACAATAACCATTTATTACTTGTAGAGGACATTATTGCGTTTTCAGCAAATAAATTCCTTGAAAACTCTAAAAACGTACTTAAGTCTTTTGCCTTTCCAGAACTTAACTTTGTGATTACAGAAATAAATCCTTTGAAATTTTCTTGACTATAATTATTTAATTTATAAAAGGTCAATGCTCTAAAATAATCTTCGTACTCTTTGCTTGAATTATATTTTTTGGATGCAATGATATTTGTAGTTAAAATAATAATTGAATCTTGTTGAATATCAAACTGTTGAGCATTCCATAATGCTAAAAAATCTTTTGCAACTAATTTACCACTATCAGTTTTAGCATCGGTTAATAGTTGATCTATTTCTTTTCCAAATTTTATTTTATCCGAATTAAAAGTATTAATTACTTGAGAAAATGTATTTATTGTAATGAATAGGAAAGAAAATAAGAGGATATATTTTTTCATTTTAAGATTTTATAAATTTAGCGGCAGCCCAATTATTACCAGTTTTATGATCTACATATATCAACTTATTTTTAGCTGCTTCTAATTGAATTATCATTAAATCTTCATTATTATAAAAACCACTCATGAATAATAAACCATTTGAATTTAATAGATTTCCATAAGCCTCCATTTGAGCTAAAAGTATATTTCTGTTAATATTCGCAAAAATAATATCGAGATTGTCGTATTTCCATGACGGAATTACATCTTGAAACGCCTCAATATTTTTTACATTGTTTAGCGCCGCGTTTTCATTAGTAGAACTTACAGCAACATCATCATTATCAATTGCCACAATCTTACTAGCGCCTTTAATACCAGCAAGTATTGCAAGAATTCCAGTTCCACATCCCATGTCTAAAACAGATTTATTTTTCATATCTGTTTCTAAAAGATACTCACACATCATTCTAGTAGTATCATGGTGGCCTGTTCCAAATGCCATTTTTGGATCAATAATTAACTGGATTTCAAATTCAGGAAAATCTTGATGGAAAGATGCTCGAATAATGCACTCTTTATTTACAATTACGGGTTCAAAATTACTTTCCCATACCTCATTCCAATTTTTAAAAGGAATTAATGTGGATTCATAATTTAATACAAATTTATCTCGATATTTTAAAACAAGTTCTTTTACTTTTTCGTCTGAGAATAAATTGCTTGCACAAAAAGCTTTAAATCCTAAATCAGTGTATTCAAAAGAATCAAAGCCAAGTTCACTCAAATCATTGATTAATAAATCACTGATAAAATCTTCTGAAGATAAAACGGTGAAATTTAATTCGATATAATTCATTAAATAGCTTTAATTATATCTACAAAATCTTTTGATTTTAAAGATGCTCCTCCAATTAATCCTCCATCAATATCCTCTTGTGTAAATAAACTTTTCGCATTGGTTGGATTGCAACTTCCTCCATAAAGAATCGAAATAGTTGAAGCAATATTTTCACCAAAATGATTTTCAATTTCTTTCCTAATAAATTGATGAACTTCTTGTGCTTGCTCTGGACTTGCAGTTAGTCCTGTTCCAATCGCCCAAACCGGTTCGTAAGCTAAAATTAATTTTGAAAAATCTTCCTTTGACAAATGATATAATGCACCCGATAACTGTTCTTTTAGAATAGAAAAATACTCGCCGCTTTCTCGTTGATCTTTTGTTTCACCAATGCAGAATATTGGTTTCAAATTATTTAGTAAAGCTGTGTTTACCTTTTTCTTTAGTAATTCTTCGGTTTCTCCAGCATATAATCTACGTTCAGAATGACCTAGAATTACATATTCTGCACCGGTAGATTTAACCATTGCAGCAGAAATTTCTCCTGTGTAAGCACCTGAGTTTTCTTGATGACAATTTTGACCTGCAATAAAAATATTGCTAGAATTCGCTACTAATTGGCTTAAACTTTTCAAATGAATAAATGGGCAAGAAATAATCACATCACATTCATTTACAGACTCATCTGCAAGCATATTTACAATTTCCGAAGTTAAGGCTAAGCCATCTTCATAATTTTTATTCATTTTCCAGTTTCCTGCAACAATTTTTCTTCTCATAATATTTTAAAAATTTCTGTATGATTTTGTTAATTCAAAAACCGTTTCAAGCAATTCACGCTCTGTATCGTCAAACTTTTTACTTCTTCTTTCAAAAACTCTTTCTGCTACTTCTGCTGCCTTTACTGGCAAATATGTTTCGAACCCAGAAGCACCGCCCCAAGCAAAATCTGGAATAAAATTTCTTGGAAACCCTGATCCAAATACATTTGCACTTACTCCGATTACAGTTCCTGTATTGAACATGGTATTAATTCCGCACTTTGCATGGTCTGCCATAATTAATCCACAGAATTGCAGACCAGTTTTACGAAAAGATTTTTTGTTATAATCCCAAAGTCGAACTTCGGCATAATTATTTTTCAAATTTGAATTATTAGTATCTGCACCCAAATTGCACCACTCACCTATCACAGCATTTCCTAAAAAACCATCGTGTCCTTTGTTAGAGAAACCAAAAATTACTGAATTATTTACTTCCCCACCTACTTTAGAATAAGGTCCAATAGTAGTAGCTCCATAAATTTTTGCTCCCATTTTCAAACCAGCATGTTCGCAAAGTGCAAATGGACCACGAATTACACAACCTTCCATAATTTCTGAATCCTTCCCGATGTAAACTGGGCCAGTTTCTGTGTTTATAATTGAACAAGAAACGATTGCTCCTTCCTCTACAAAAATATTATTTCCTAAAACAGTATTGGTTGCATTTAAAACTGCAGACTTTCTTCCTTTGATTAAGAGTTCAAAATCTCTTTTCAATGCCTCAGCATTAAAAGAAAATATATCTTCAGGATAATTAATTTTCAGTAAATCGAAGTGGTATTCAATTTTTGAAAAATTAGAGTCATTTATTATCGGAAACGTAGCAGAATTGGCCTGTAAACAAGCAATTATCATTTCATTTTTAACTAATAATTCATTGTTCTTCAATGTATTAATAGCATTTACAAGATTTTGATCTGGAAGAATAGACCCATTTATCAGGCAATTTTCTTTTTCTTCTACTAATGGAAATTTTTTTCTCAGATAATCCTGAGTCAAAAAACTTATTTCTTTACCTAAATGGTGTTTCCACTTTTCAGTAATAGATAAAATACCAATCCGAATGTCGGAAACTGGCCTTGTAAAAGTTAACGGAAGTAGATTCTGATGTGTTTTATCGTCGAAAAGGACATAATTCATTCAACAAAAATAAAAAAGTCCCTCAGAATCTGAGGGACTGTTGAATACTTTTTAAATTTTAAAAAATTATTTCTTAGCGTATCTTGTTTTGAACTTATCAATTCTACCAGCAGTATCCACCATTTTAGATTTTCCTGTGTAGAAAGGATGAGATTTATGAGAAATCTCCAATTTTACCAATGGATATTCTAACCCATCTTCCCAAATAACGGTATCTTTTGTATCTACAGTAGATTTGGTGATAAAAGAATAATCTATGGATAAATCTTTAAAAACTACTTTTCTGTAATTTTTTGGGTGTATGTCTGTTTTCATCTTTGCTTTATTTTCGGATTGCAAAAATAGGTTTATTATCTAAAAGTTCAAATTTTATTTTAATTCTTCGCAAAGTTCAATTAAAACCCCATTAGTGGCTTTCGGATGAAGAAAGCAAATCCTTTTATTATCTGCTCCTAATTTTGGAACATCATTAATAAACTGAAACCCTTCATTTTTCAATCGAATTATCTCATTCTCTATATTTTCTACTTCAAAAGCTAAATGATGTATTCCCTCTCCTCGCTTTTCAATAAATTTAGCAATAGCACTGTTTTCATTATTTGACATCAGTAATTCAATTTTTGAATCTCCAGATTTAAAAAAAGAGGTCATAACATTTTCGGATGCGACCTCTTCTTGCTTGTATGATTTACAATTAAGAAGTTTGGAAAATAATAGCTCAGCATTTGCAAGATCCTTAACCGCAATACCTATATGCTCTAGTTTTAACATGAATTGAGTTTTGTTCAAAGAAAGTGAAATGAAATGATTTTATAAAGTCTAAGAAATTAAATTGATTTAAGAATAATTATAACCCTTTTCTTTACTTTTCTTTTTAGACTTTTTGAGTTAATAATTCCTCCATTTGATGTAATCTAAAAGCTCTATAAACCATTTTTGAGGTATCAATGCGAAACTTTTTGTTAAATTTGCAGTTATTAATGAAAAATATAAAAAATGTTAAAATTTCCAGTTTATCTAGATAATAATGCCACAACACCGATGGATCCAAGGGTGTTGGAAGCTATGCTACCATATTTCAACGAAAAATTTGGTAATGCTGCCAGTAGAAACCACTCTTTTGGATGGACTGCTGAAGAAGGCGTTGACTATGCTCGTGAGCAATGTGCAAAACTAATTGGAGCTAACGAAAAAGAAATTATTTTCACTTCTGGAGCTACAGAATCTGATAACCTTGCCATTAAAGGTGTATTTGAAATGTATGCTCAAAAAGGAAATCATATAATTACCTTAACTACTGAACATAAAGCTGTTTTGGATACTTTTCATCACCTTGAAAAACTTGGAGCAGAAATCACATTTTTAAAAGTACAATCTGATGGATTAATCAATTTAGAAGAATTAGAAGCTGCTATGACTCCAAAGACAATTTTAGTGTCAGTAATGTATGCAAATAATGAAATTGGTGTAATCCAACCTATAAAAGCTATCTCCGATATTGCACATAAGCACGGCGCTTTGTTCATGACAGATGCTGTGCAAGCAGTAGGTAAAATTCCTGTAAATGTAGATAAAGATGGAATTGACTTATTAGCATTTACTGCTCACAAAATTTACGGTCCAAAAGGTGTAGGTGCATTATATGTTAGAAGAAAAAATCCTAGAGTAAAAGTAACTGCCCAAATGGACGGTGGAGGACATGAAAGAGGAATGAGATCAGGAACCTTAAATGTTCCTGGTATTGTTGGAATGGGTGCAGCATGCGAAATTGCAATGAATGAAATGGAATCAGAAGCAAAAAGATTATCTGCCATGCGAGATCGATTAGAAAGTGCTTTGACTGTAATTGAAGAATCTTATATTAACGGAAATACTGCTCACCGATTACCACATATCACTAATATTTCGTTTAAATATGTAGAAGGAGAAGGGTTGATGATGGGAATGAAAGATCTAGCAGTTTCCTCTGGATCTGCTTGTACATCAGCATCTTTGGAACCATCTTATGTGTTAAAAAGTTTAGGGTTATCAGATGATTTAGCACATTCTTCTATCCGATTTGGATTAGGTAGATTTACAACCGAAGAGGAAGTGGATTTCGCCATTCAACATACGCTAAAAGCGGTAAATAAATTAAGAGAAATGAGTCCATTGTGGGAAATGTTTAAAGAAGGTATAGATTTGGACAAAATTGAATGGGCAGAACATTAATTAACAAAGAGATAAAAAACTGTTATTAAACAAAAAACAAGAAAATCATGGCATATTCAGAAAAAGTGATCGATCATTATAGCAATCCGCGTAATATTGGAACACTAGATAAAAGTAAATTAAATGTAGGAACAGGGTTAGTTGGAGCACCAGAATGTGGTGATGTGATGAGACTTCAAATAGAAGTGGATGAAAATAATATGATTACAGATGCAAAATTCAAAACTTTTGGCTGTGGATCTGCAATCGCTTCTTCATCATTAGCTACAGAATGGCTGAAAGGAAAATCAATTGATGATGCTTTAACAATAGATAACATGGACATCGTGGAAGAATTGGCATTACCTCCAGTTAAAATTCACTGCTCAGTTTTAGCAGAAGACGCTATAAAATCTGCCATCAACGATTTCAGAGTTAAAAACGGAATGGAACCAATCGTTCTAGAAAAATCTCACCATTAATCTGAGATTGTTTTTAATTTTAATAAAAGGAAATGATAACTGTAACAGATAAAGCAAAATCAAAAATTCAAGGCTTGATGACAGATGCAGGTCTTGACTCAAATTATTTTGTTCGTGTAGGAGTTGCTGGGGGAGGATGTTCTGGACTTTCTTACAAACTTGATTTCGACAACGAGTTAAAAAAAGGAGATCAGGAATTCGAAGATAAAGGATTAAAAATCATATTGGATATGAAAAGTTTTCTCTATTTAGCAGGAACAGAATTAGATTTTTCTGATGGTTTAAATGGCAAAGGTTTTAATTTTATCAATCCAAATGCGAGCAGAACCTGTGGCTGCGGCGAAAGTTTTTCTGTGTAATAATAGAAGATAATTTAAGAATGCTCCGTACAAACGGAGCATTTTTTTTGATTAAAATATTTAATTGATTTTCCAAGAAAGGATTCTATTTTTTTAAATATTACTATATTCAGCCCATATTTTTTGATTAAAACCAAATTCCTAAGAAATGAAATTATTAACAGACGAAACTACCATACCACAACTGATTAGAAATGTTGTAAAAAATATACATCCGACTTCTCATCCCTTTTTATTGCATAAAAAATATGAGGAATACGAGCCTATCACCTATCAAACAGTTTTAGATAATGCAGACGCTATCTCTGCATTTATGCTTGCATCAGGTGTTGAAAAAGGTGATAGAGTTGCTCTAATTATTGAAAATTGTCCAGAGTATGTTTATTATGATCAGGCCTTACAGCAAATTGGAGCTGTAAACGTTTCCATCTATCCTACCCTTACAGAAAATGAAATTCAATATATTTTAAATGATTCTGGTGCTAAAATTTTATTAATTGGAAATCAATTTTTACTTAAAAGGATATTAAAAATCACTGCTTATTGCTCAGAATTAAAAATTATTGTTCCCATTTTTGATGATTATAGAAAGACAGCCACTACTGCTAATGGCGGTACTGAAATACTTTCGCTCAATGAATTGATAGAACAAGGAAAATCAAGATTAAACTTATATGAAGAAAAAATAGATAACATAAGAGATTCCATTTTACCAAGTGATTTGTCTTCTTTAATATACACTTCTGGAACCACTGGAACTCCAAAGGGTGTGATGCTTAGTCATGCAAATTTTATAAATAATGTTCGGTATTGTTTCGAGCAAATTACAGTGGTAAATGAAACAGACACATTTCTTTCATTTTTGCCACTCTCTCATATATTTGAACGAACAGCAACTTACCATGTTTGCCTAGCCAAAGGATGTAAATTAGCTTTTGCCCAAAGCTTAGAATTATTAGGCAAAAACATGATTGAAGTAAGGCCAAATGTGATGGCAGCAGTTCCAAGATTGTTGGAAAAAATAAATGAGAAAGCTATGAAAACTGGCTTGAGTGCTGGAGGAATGAAAACCAAAATCTTTCTATGGGCATTTGAAATAGGAAAAAAAGTAAGAGAATTAAAAGAAAAAGGGAAAACTCCAAATATACTTTTAGCTACTCAATTTAAGTTAGCTAATAGTTTAGTTTTTAGCAAGATAAAAGAAAAAACTGGTGGTAATTTAAAGTTTTTAATTTCTGGAGGAGCAGCTTTACCAAAAAATGTAGGTGAATTTTTCGGCAATTTAGGAATTCGTGTTTTAGAAGGTTATGGATTGACAGAAACTTCGCCAGTAATGTCTGTTACAGAATACGATAGATCAGTAATTGGAACAGTTGGAAGAATTATTCCAGGCATAACAGTGGCTATTCAGAATGTTGAAAATAAAACTATCTACACTGAACAAACTTATGATAGTTTTAATCCAGAATTTGAATGTGAAGAAGGTGAAATAATTGTAAAAGGACATTGCGTAATGCAAGGATATTGGAACAAACCAGAAGATACAGCCGCAGCAATAGATGCTAAAAAATGGTTTCATACAGGCGATATTGGACGTTATTACAAAGGGAATTTGCAAATCACCGATAGAATTAAAAACATGTTAGTGAATTCATTTGGTAAAAATGTATATCCAACACCAGTAGAAAATACTTATCTAAAAAGCAGTAAAATTGATCAGATATTTCTTATTGGTGATAAAAGAGAATACATAACGGCGATAATTGTACCTTCAAAAGAAAATCTAGCAGAAAAATTTAACTTGACCGAAGAGTTTTTTGAACATCAAGATCAATTTATTTCTGAATCTCATATTATAGAATGGCTAGAAGAAGATATTAAAAAAATATCTCCTGAATTGGCGAAATTTGAACGCATTAAAAGCTTTATAGTAAAAAGAAATCCTTTCTCCATAGATAACGGAGAACTTACGCCTTCTCTAAAGGCAAAAAGAAAAGTTATAGAAAAAAAATATGCGGAAGATATAGAAGAATTATATTTACTTGAAGCTTCTCAAGAGTAATTCTTTTTTAATTATGATTTTTCAAACATATTAAATGAACTAATTTGTTTATAGATCTTTATTAAAAGGGTTAAACTTATTTTTTTATTTGCTAAAAATAATACACAAAATTGAAAGTTACATTTTGTGTATTATCAGTTTTTTATATATACAAAAATTTAATTAAATTTTTAATTTAAAAGCTTTTAACTAAACTTTGTTTAATAAGCCATTTTCAGAAAAATATTTTTGTAAGCCATAACCAATAGGCAAAAGATGAGTTTGTATTCCTTGTTTTTTTGCTGTCTCAATGTGCTGCAAGCTATCATCAATAAATAATGTTTCTGCAGGATTTAACTGATTTTCATTCAGTACCCTTTCAAAAATATCTGCGTCTGGTTTTCTCATTTTCATTTGGTGTGAATAGTATGTTTTCTCAAAGTAGGAATCCATAGAATCTATTTGAAAAGTGTTTTTTAAATATTCAATTATAGAAGTATAATGAATGATATTATTATTGCTCAATAAAAAAGTCCGGTACTTGGTTTTTAAATCTTTCAACAAGTCCAAATTCCCGTCAGGAATTCCAATAAGCAGCGCATTCCACGCATGATCTAAGACCTGATCTGAGTGGTTGGAAGAAAGAATAAGATTAATGTTATTTCTAAATTCTGATGCAGAAATAATCCCTTTTTCAAAATCATTAAAAAGAGTATCTTGACCAGCATGACTAAATTTGTCTGAAAAATAGCTTGCTCCAAGATCAGTAAAGGCTTTAATAGTAAGCTGGTGATCGATATCAAAGATTACATTGCCATAATCAAAAATGATATTTTTGATGTTCATAAATTCTGATTTTTTGTTTGTTAATTCAGTTGCAAATATGTACAATTGCAATCCGAAATTTTAAAAATTCGTAGGGCCCATAGCTCAGTTGGTTAGAGTAGGAGACTCATAATCTTTTGGTCGAAGGTTCGAGCCCTTCTGGGCCCACAAACAATTAAGAAAGAAGAATTTTTTTAAAAAAAAGCAGCTAAGTTTTAGCTGCTTTTTTTTTGAAGAATTAAGATGATTGCGTTTTTGCGTGCATTTCATTTCATCCTGTAATTTTTTTCACTTTTAAATTTCATCAATTGGTTTAGGTCTCTAAAATTAATTCTATCTAATAGATGTTTTAACCTCTTGATATTGAAAATATCTAAAATATAAATTCAGAATTTTAAGTGTTTCTATTATTCAAAACTTCCAATGTATTCTGTTAACTCATCAACTGAAGTAGAAAAGTCAAATTCATCATTTACAATAAAATAGTTGCCTTTATCTACTGTATTTATATATGCTTTTTTGGCTACCGATAATCTGCTTGCTTCAAAATTAAATTGATTCATCAACGATTTAACTTGTGAACTATTCAGACAATTACTTTTTATAAATTGATCAACCATTTTTAGTTTGCTTTCTTCAAAAGATTGCTTTTCTAATGATGTTTTAAATGATGAAAACAAGTTTGAGTTAGCAGCTACTATACAAGGATTAGCAATATTTGAGTTTGAGACATTGGTAGTTGTTTGTGCATTTTGATTTAATATTGATGGATTCTGCACATTTTGGTTTGTTTGAGTAGTTGTTTGCGTAGTTTGACTAGTCTGAACAGGCATTTGTGTTACAACTTGGCTAGGCGTTTGTATCGTTGTGGTCATGCTTATTCCTGGTAATGAATTAGTGATCACAACATTCTGATTGGGATCAATAATCTGACTATGATCTATAACTTGAATTTGAACCGGAACTTGGGTTGTCGTTGTTGTGCTTGTAGAAGCTGGAATAGTTTGAGTGGTTTGTGTGTTATTATTTTCTATAGGTTTTGCAGCTAAAGCAGGTTTGAAACTGTTTACCCTCATCACATACTTTCCTTTTGGGTTTTTTTGAACAGAATAAACCACATCCATTGGTCCTGGTTCTACTCCTTCCGTCATCACATTTTGATCAATGGTTTTAATCTTTGAATCCTGAAAGATAACTTTCAACTTATAGTTTGGATTTGTAAGATTGTTAATTTTTACTTTCACTTGTGGATTAACGTTCTGCTTTTCGCCATCTAAAATCAGCCAAAATTTTTCGCCATCTTTTGCAAATACGGTGATACTCGATTCTTGCGCTTTTAATAGATAAGAAAAAAGGAAAAGAAAAATAAATAAAGGAAACTTTTTCATAATGATGTTTTTAAGTTATTTCTTTTTTGTGGGAGTGGAATTATTAATACTTGATTTCTTAACAACTGGTTTTTTCTCCTGAGTTATTGCTTTTTTAACAGGAGTTTTTGGTTTAGTAACCTGTGTTGTTGGTTTTGAAACAACAGAAGGTTTAGGCTTTTCAATATTTGCAATAGGTTTTGTAGGTAAGCCAGGCACAACCATAGCTTGAGGCGCAAAAGAAACTTGTCTGCCATAAATAAATTTAACATCTAATTTTTTTGCTGCAAATGCAGGAATCTTGTCTGCATAATCCAAAATAATATCTGCTAATTCATCTGGCTTTTTCTTAAACGTACAATTTAATTTTGTGTAATTATTCACCGAAGTAACTTCTAATTGTCCACCAAATTGAGAATCTTCCTTTAGCATATTTCTTAATTCTCTAAAATCTCTAAATGTTCCCGTTCCATAAAAACGTAGTTCATATGGTGTTCCGTTATTAATCCACTCTCCTAAATAAGAATTAAAAGGAATTATCATTTTATCGAAATCACGTTTAGCAGCTTCTGAAATTCCAGCTTTGTAACCAGAAACAATATCCGTAGCATCTTGATATTCGCTTTCCAAAACAACAGTTCCTAATCCTTCAGCAGTACAATTATCATAAATTTTTACTTCTATCAAAACTTTGGAAGAGTTTCTAGTATCAAATGCTTCACTTTTGCTCATCGTGCTGATATTTGAAACCACCATAATAAACTGTGCATCAGATAAAATTCCTAATTTTTGAACATAGCTTATTTCATTAGTATCATTTTCTTGCATTATGCCCAATGCCTCTGCTTTTAATGATTCAAATCTGCGTTTTTCTATGTATCTAAATTTCCGTTCAGATAATGCTTGATTCATTCTTTCGACCGCAAAATCATAATATGGAATCATGGTTTTGTCTTTTTGTCTTTCATCATACATTACCAAAAAACGAACTCCACCTAAGGCTCTGGATAAATAAGCAATATCTGCTTTCAAAGGGTCTAAACTTACAATCGCAGCTACTGTCATTTCATAAGCTATACTAGTTTTTCCCTCTTTTGTAATTTTGTAGGAAGCTATGTAACCTTGTGTTCTAGTATCTATTATATCTTTTACTAATAAAAAGTTTTCTACTTGTGATTGAGATTTTACCTCTACTCCTACAGCTTGTCCAACTGCATTTCTCAACGCATCTTGCAAAGCATCTTCTCTACTCCCTCCTAAACCGTTTGCTGTAACCTCAGAAGTTTTTTGTGCGAGAACGATAGAACTAATTGTAAAAATTAGACCTATAATTAATACTATTTTTCTCATATTAGTAATAATAAAAATTTACCAATAGTTGCAGCAGTTTTACCTACTTTCTGCCAGTTTATCTTATTTTTTCCTATGTCTGATAAGGTGATTTTTCCTCCGCTTGTGCTTATTACATCTACTACATCTGCTCCTTTATCAAATCCAACACCCTTCATAACATCTTTTGCCAATTGTAAATATTTTGGAAATTTTCCAGATTTAGGATCATAAACTTTAGATAAATCTAAAAGTATTTTTCCGTCCTTATCTTGTATAATTGGAAAAAGGGAAGGATCAAATTTTTGACCATTTAAATTAAAAACAAGCTTTTTACTTTCTGCCTCATTTGCAGCTTGAGAAACCGAAACAGGTTTATCATTTTCAATTGGTTTTACTTCTATTACTGGACTCAGAGTTTGTGGAATTCCTTCAAAAACTGCCGGGGCTAAGCCTCCTGATTCATAAAGCGGAACTCTCATAGTTACTTCTATCATTCCATTTTTAATAACAGGTTCTCCTATTATTCTTGCACCTTTTATTACTCCTTCTACTTTAGTGGAAATCACATCGCTAGTTGTAATCATGTCCTCAACTGTAGTTTCTCCGCTAACTTGAACTCCATTTATAATCTCCAAAAGATTTCTTTGAGCAACTACTACTGCACCTCTAGCTGCCATTGCATTGGCTTGCGCACTATTTTTAAATCTTTCTGAATCGATTACGGATGAGCCTTTTGCTTCAACATATTGATCAGTCCAATTTACATTTCCATTAGTGGATGTTGTAATAATTGGTTCAGCAGAAGCAATGGCTTCCTCTAATTTAATTGCATTTGGAGCTAGAACTGCCACTCTTGCAGCAGGAGTTTTTGACTTTTTGCTTTTTGTTTTTGTATTTTGAGCAGTCGCAATAAGGTTAGTTGCAAAAAAGATGATTGCAAAAAAAAGAAATCTTTTCATAGGTTTTAGATTTTAGAACTGTTTTTTATTTTGAGAAAAGATTGTGCTAGTCAAATCTACTGCCAAAAATAAAAAATTAAATGAAAAAAGCTAATTTCAGTTATTCAATCTTTAAAATTGCTTAATTTTTATCAATGTTGAAACTTTAATCATTTTAAATTTCGTAGGTTCATTCAATTTTAAATGAATAATTTTCTCTATTTATTATGAAGTTTTATTTATTCCTAATATTATTTTTAGCTTCTTTTAATATTAATTCTTCGGCTCAAATAGTAGGCAGATTAGATTCTTTAGAAAAAAATTTAATTAATCCATTTGAGCCAGATGAAAAAATCGATGCGATTTTATTTGAAGTTAGTAGTTCAGTTTTCCTTGGAAAAGCTCTTTCATTTAACCAAGAGAAATTTTTATCCCGTGGTTTTACTTTTGGTTATCAAAAAGATATCAGAATAGTAACACATCAATTAAGTTTCGCTTCAGGTTTATTATTAAGCATTCATAATTTTAAAAACGATTTAGCTTATTCAACTTCTAAAAATTCAAATAACTTTAACAATAAATTACTAGATTCTGTTGATTACCAAATAAATAAATTAAGAATTATATATTTAGAAGTTCCATTGGAGTTTCGATACAGAACAAAACCCAATCTTACTAATAGAAGTTTCAAAGTATTTGCTGGAATGAAAATCGGATATCAATTAGCTGCAAATCATATTTTCAAAACAGAAAATTTTAAAGAAAATACAGAAATTAAAGAATTAAACAAATTCCGATTAGGGCCAAGTTTAAAAATCGGTTATGGAAATATATTGTTTTCTACTTTTTACAGTTTGTCACAAATTACTGAAAACAAAAAACTAAATACATTTACTGCAGGAATTGCTTTTTTTATCCTTTAAACTTCTTTTCTTAATCTGGCTACAGGTATATTTAATTGTTCTCTATATTTTGCTACTGTTCTTCTTGCAATGTTGTAGCCTTTTTCTTTTAGGATTTTTGCCAGTTTCTCATCTGCCAAAGGTCTTTGCTTATTTTCATTTCCAATACAATCTTCCAAAATTTTCTTTACTTCTCGATTAGAAACTTCATCACCTCCTTCTGTTTGTATTGCTTCAGAAAAAAATGATTTTAACAAATAAGTTCCGAATTCTGTTTGTACATATTTGCTATTTGCAACTCTGGATACAGTACTTATGTCCATAAAAATTCGATCTGCAATATCTTTCAAAATCATTGGGCGCAATTTTCGTTCATCACCATCCAAAAAATACTCATATTGATATTGCATTATGGCATTCATGGTTTTAATTAAGGTTTGTTGCCTTTGTTTAATTGCATCAATAAACCATTTTGCAGAATCCAATTTTTGCTTTACAAATTGAACTGCTTCTTTAAGTTTTTTGTCTTTCGCAACAGATTTATCATAAGTTTCAAACATTTCCTGATAGGATCTGCTCACTTTTAATTCTGGTGCGTTTTTGGAATTTAAGGTTAAAGTTAGTATGCTATCGGTTTTAGAAATCAAAAAATCTGGAATAATTTGAAGTTGTTTAGAATTGTCTGAAGATGAGTTTCCTGGTTTTGGATTTAGTTTTAAAATTTCATCTATCGCCAATTTTAACTCCCGATTAGAAATTCCTAATTGCTTCTCTAACTTATCAAAATGTTTTTTTGTGAATTCATCTAAATGATTTTCAACGATTTCTATCGCATGTAGCACAGCAGGATTTCCTTGAGACTTTTTATACAACTGAAGCAAAAGGCATTCTTGGAGATTTCTAGCAGCAATCCCAGCTGGATCTAAGGTTTGAACTAATGCAAGACATTTTTCTACTTGCTCCATAGAAACCGAAACGTTTTGTGAAAAAGCCAAATCATCAATTAAAGATTCTAATGGCCTTCTCAAATAACCATCATCATCCAAACTTCCAATTATTTGATGGGCAACAATGAAATCAATGTCTTCAAAATCGGTAAGACCTAATTGCATTTCCAGCATTTCGTGAAAAGAATTACTCACCGCAATGGGAATTTCTCTTCGCTCATCTTCATCATCACTCCCATTATCTTGCCTTAAACTATACTCAGTAGTTCCATCATCTTGCAGGTAATCATCAATATTAAACTCGTCTGCATCATCGAAGTTTTCACTTTCGGTTTCAGATTCAGGCTCATCATTGGCATATTCATCTACAGGTTCTGAGTCTGCCAAAGAAATATCTTCCAATGCAGGATTATCTTCTAATTCCTCCTTTATACGTGCATCTAACATCACTGTAGGCACTTGTAAAAGCTTTATAAACTGTATTTGTTGTGGAGAAAGTTTCTGAAGTAATTTTTGTTGAAGACTTTGTTTAAGCATAATTATTCTTTAGGCAGATAAAATTAACGCGAAATGAGAAAAAATAATAATATTTTCGCCAACTCTAAAATATCCATGAATAGTGCCAAAGTATTTTTGACATTATAAACATGCATTTAGTTTTAAATAATAAGGCAAACAACGAAAAAAAAATTAAAATGTATATAAAAGATTTAGCAGAGAATTTAGGTAACACTATTACATTAAAAGGTTGGGTAGCCAACAAAAGGACAGGAAAAAATATTGTATTTATAAATTTAAGAGACGGATCTGGAGTTTGCCAATGCGTAGTTTCTGGAGATCAGACCTCGGAAGAAATTATAGCAATGGCAGATAGTTTAACATTAGAAAGTGCTGTTGAAATCACAGGAAAAATCTTAGCAGATGAACGCCAAATAGGTGGTTTTGAAATGCAAGTAGAAAGTTTAAAAATCTTCCATATTGCTGAGGATTATCCAATAGCAAAGAAAGCTCATGGTATTGAATTCTTGATGGATAAGCGACATTTATGGTTGAGATCTCAACGCCAATGGGCAATTATGAAAATTAGAAATGTATTAATCTTTTCTATCCATAAATTTTTTCAAGAAAAAGATTTTGTACAGATGGACGCACCTATTTTTACAGGGAACGCTTGCGAAGGAACCACCAATCTTTTCGAAACCGAATTTTATGACAAACCTGCATATTTGTCACAATCTGGTCAGTTGTATGGTGAAGCAATGGCAATGGCAATGGGAAAAATTTACACATTTGGTCCTACTTTTCGCGCAGAAAAATCCAAAACAAGAAGACATTTATCTGAATTTTGGATGATAGAACCAGAAATGGCTTTCTATAATTTGGATATGAATATGGATTTAATAGAAGAATTTTTAAAATATGTGGTAAATGAGGTGATTTTAACATCTAAAGCAGAATTAGAAATACTAGGAAGAGATGTAAGCAAATTGGAACAAGTGAATCAAGCCTTCCCTCGTTTAACTTATGATGAAGCGGTTGAAATAATTCAAGGAAAGCAGGACGTGAATGGCAAAAATTCGATTTTAACTTTAGAGCAAGATTTGGCAGAAGTAAACATGCAAATCAACTCAATAGGAGCAGAAATAGCTGAAAGAGAAATCAAATTGACTTCGCCAGGAATGAAAAAAGGTGAAATTAATTTTAACCAAAATAAAATAAATGATTTAAGGGCAAGTCTGAAAGATTTGGAAGAAACACAGAAAAATATTCCTCAATGGCTGAATTCTGCTAGAAATTTCAATTACGGGGAAGATTTCGGTGGATCTGATGAAACAGTATTAACCAGAATGTTTGATTGCCCGATAATGGTTTATAATTGGCCACACGAAGTGAAAGCTTTTTATTTAAAAAGAGCTGATGATAAAAGATTTGCAAAAGGTGTAGATGTTTTAGCACCAGAAGGTTATGGAGAAATTGTAGGTGGTGGAGAACGAGAAACAGACAAAGATTTATTGATTGAAAAAATAAATGAACATGAATTACCAATGTCAGAATTTGAATGGTATTTGGATTTAAGAAGATATGGATCTGTTCCTCATGCTGGATTTGGATTAGGTTTGGAGCGTTTGGTAGCTTGGACTTGCAAATTGCCACATGTGCGAGAAACAATACCTTTTCCAAGAATGTATGGAAGATTAATGCCTTAATAATAATTTTAAATCAAGTTTTGATTTTATTAATTAATTTATATTTCTTTATGATTCTATTTAATAATAAAAACAAAGAATTATGGGCTTAATCAAAGAATTTAAAGAATTTGCTATTACAGGCAATTTTGTAGACCTAGCTGTCGGTGTGGTTATTGGAGCTGCTTTTGGAAAAGTAGTTTCTTCATTAGTTGATAATATTTTGATGCCACCAATTGGTATTTTATTGGGTGGTGTTGATTTTAAAGATCTTAAATTAGTATTGAAAGGAGCTCAAGGAACTTTAGAGGCAGTCACGTTAAACTATGGAGCATTTGTTCAAAGTTTGGTAGATTTCTTTATCATCGCTTTTTGTATTTTCATGTTGATAAAAGCAATGAACAATTTCAAAAAGAAGGAAGTAGCAGCTGAGGAAGCTGCTCCTGAAATTCCAGCACAAGAGAAATTATTGATGGAAATTAGAGATTCATTGAAAAAATAATCTCTATTAGTTTACATTCAAAATGTTTGATAATTCATCCTTATCAAACATTTTTTTTATTAAAAATTTACCTAAAAACATTATGAAAAAATTATTTACCTTAATCTCTTTCAGTGCATTATTAATGCAGGCATTTGCTCAAGCTCCTATTGATAGTACCAAACTTTGGACAAAAGCAGCAATATTTAATTTTAACTTCAGTCAATCATCATTCAGTAATTGGACTGCTGGTGGACAAAATTCATTAAACTTTGTATCCTTATTAAATCTATCGGCAACCAGAAAAACCGATAATGCAAAATGGGAAAACACACTGGATTTGGCCTATGGAGTTCAAAAATTGCAAGATTTTAAATTGCGAAAAACTGATGACCGAATTGAATTGAATTCTAAATATGGTTTCAATCTAAAAAAGAATTTATTATTGACCAGTTTAGGAAATTTTAGAACCCAATTTGCAGATGGATTTACGTATCCAAAAGGTACAGATACACCAGAAGTATTTATTTCAGGTTTTATGGCTCCAGGATATTTAATTTTGTCAGAAGGATTAGACTATTCTCCTTATAAAACTTTTTCAATTTATTTCTCTCCTTTTACCTACAAAGGAACATTTGTTTTTAATGATGTATTGTCTAATGCTGGCGCATTCGGTGTAGATTCTGGTACAAACATCCGATCAGAATTTGGTATGTATGCAACCTTCAAATACCAAGAAGAAGTATTTACAGATGTTGAAATAAAATCTAAACTAGATTTATTTGGAAATTATACTACGCTTCCAGAAATAGATGTAAACTGGGAAAATGCTTTATTATTTAAAGTAAACAAGTATATCACTACCTCGTTTACTACCAATTTAATTTATGATAAAGATATTTTGATCGCATCTCAAGATAATCCGAAGGATGTAAAAGACCGTGTACAGTTTAAACAAGTTCTTGCAATTGGTTTGAGTATTAAATTTTAATTAACATTTACAGCTTTTGTAATAATTACAAAATCACCTAGCTTAGAATAATCAGATTTGTTATCTTCATCATCTTGAGAAAAGCTACTGATTATGGCAATTTTTGTTTTAGGAGATAATTTACGAACCTGAAAAGGAATTCCCATATTTCCATCTGAATGGAAACGACCATTTAAATGGTAAACATTTTTGTTTCCCGCTTTTAGTTGTTTTACAATACTCTCTGCCATACCTGTATCCCAAAGTATTTGAGCCGCAAACATATTTTTGGTAGCCGCATCATCATGCCCTTGCATTACATTTTTAAATTTTGCAGAATAAACGGTGTCAGACATGTTTAAAGGCAATCTTGGAAGCCATTGTTTACTTTTTCCCTTTATCAATTTCAATTCATCTATCCCTTTTCTATTTACCAGATTAGCATATCTGGCTGGTGTATTACTTGCGAAAACTCTTTTCTTATTTTCTTTGGCATATTCAATCATAGGCTTGTAATCAGAATAATTAGGCCATGCCTTAGCATCTTTTTTAAAATGCTTTTCAGAAATTATGGATTGTAAATATTCGTCCATAATCGGTTGGATATCTTTCTCAAACATTTCCATTCCTAAAACCAAATTGGGTTTCTGAGTTAATAATAATTTATAAATCTCAAATTGAAGGACATGTGCAACGGAGTCGTTGTGTTGTTCTCCAAAAAAAACAAGATCATAGGAATTTAACTTTTGAGCGAGTTCATTTATCGTAATTATTTTTTCAGTTTTCGATTCAATTATGCTGTATAATTCTGAATTTGAAGTTGAAGATTGAGCTTTAGATAATTCAAGATTAAAAAGCATTAAGGCAAAAAATAGCATAAAAGTGCTTTTAACGGTGTTTGTGATTATTTTTATCATAAAAGAAATTGATTTAAAAAATAGTTGACTAAAGTAATTATTGCACTATATTTGCAATCCTTATAAAAAAAGGAATTTTTAATAATAAGCAATGAAAAGAACATTCCAACCTTCACAAAGAAAGAGAAAAAATAAACACGGATTTAGAGAAAGAATGTCGACAGCAAACGGTAGAAGAGTACTTGCACACCGAAGAGCAAAAGGCAGACATAAACTTACTGTTTCTGACGAAAAGCAACATAAAGCATTATAATTGACGTCGGTTGTGTGATGTAAATTACATCAATTTTCATTCAAATGGCGATTTTTTCGTCCCGACCTCATGTATACTTTTACAAAAGAAGAACGATTATCAAGTCTTAAACTCATCAAGGCTTTATTTGATAATGGTTCTTCTTTTCTTTTATACCCCTATCGAATCATTTATTTACCAGCACCAGTACTGCAGAAACATCCATTGACTGTTTTAATTTCTGTTCCCAAAAAGAAATTTTCAAGAGCTGTGGACAGAAACAGAATAAAAAGATTGATAAAGGAGGCTTTCAGATTAAATAAGCAAGAGCATTTTTATCCACTTTTACCAAAAACACAAAATGGTCTTTTGCTTGTAATTCAATATATTGCACCAGAAATTTTAAGTCAAGAGATTTTAGAAAGCAAACTTAAATCTGTATTTCTGAAACTAAAAACCGAAGATGAAAAGAATTTTGGCTGAACCTTTTGTTTGGATTATAAAAATTTACCAAAAGATAATTTCTCCAATATTACCTTCCAGTTGCCGTTATACTCCCACATGTTCTGAATATGGAATTCAAGCTTTGCGAAAGCATGGTTTGATAAAAGGAGGCTGGCTCACGATCAAAAGAATTGCAAGCTGCAATCCTTGGGGATCTCACGGTCATGATCCTGTACCATGAGTTTGGCATATTATCTATTTATGAAAAGAATTAAAAAATATAAAGTAAGATTTGTTTTCTTTTTAGGCTTTTTTGCATCGCTTTCAGGTTTTGCATTTGTTAATGATTATTTTCAGATTTCTAGAAATATAGAAATTTTCACAACAGTTTATCGGGAGCTTACTAGCAATTATGTAGATAGCATTCCTCCAGATAAATTAATGAAAACTGCCATTGATGGTATGTTGAATTCTCTGGATCCTTACACGAATTATATTCCAGAATCAGAATCAGATGATTATCGTTTTATGACAACTGGAGTTTATGGTGGAATAGGATCTACCATTACTCAAATTGGAAATCAGATAATGATAGCTGAGCCTTACGAAAATTTTCCTGCTTACAATGCTGGACTTATGAGTGGCGATGTAATTCTTTCGATTGATGGCAAATCTATGTTTGGCGCAAATACTAGCACTGTGAGCAAATTGCTAAAAGGTGCAGCCAATACAGAAGTAAAATTGCGTTTGCAACGAATGGGCGAATTAAATGAAATTGAGAAAGTAATTTTAAGGCAGGAAATTAAGATTAAAAATATCCAATATTCTGCACTAGTAGATTCAGGAATTGCCTATATTAAATTAGCTGGTTTTACCCAAAATGCTGGAAGAGAATTGAGAGACGCCATTAGAAATTTGAAAAGCAAGAATACTGTTTCTTCGATCATTCTTGATTTGAGAGACAATCCAGGAGGATTATTGCATGAAGCAATCAATGTTTCCAATATTTTTATTCCGAAAGGAGAATTGGTAGTAAATACAAAAGGTAAAGTTGAAGATGCCAATAGAGCTTACAAAGCGATAAACGATGCCGAAGATGTAAATATTCCTTTGGTGGTTTTAACAAATAATCGTTCTGCATCAGCATCTGAAATTGTAGCAGGTGTGATTCAAGATTTGGATAGAGGCGTAATAATTGGACAAAAAAGTTTTGGAAAAGGGTTGGTACAAACTACTCGATCTTTGAGTTATAGAGGTCAACTAAAAGTGACAACTGCTAAATATTACATTCCAAGCGGACGCTGCATTCAAGCATTAAATTATTCTGGAAGAAATCTGGATGGCTCAGTTGATAAATTTCCAGATTCATTAAAAAAGGCATTTAAAACCAGAAATAATAGAATTGTATATGATGGTGGAGGAATTGAGCCTGATATAAAAATTGAAAAAGAAGCCCGTTCCAAAATTGCTCAAAGTTTAATAGATAAGCGATTGACATTTGAATATGCAAATTTCTTTAAAAGTAAAAAAGCCAATATTGTTGCAGCCAAGTCTTTCCAACTATCTGATTTAGAATATCTAGCATTCGTTCAATTCCTAAAAAACAAAGATTATGATTATAAAACTAGGACAGAGCAATTACTGGCAGAATATAAGGTAGAAGCTGAAAAAGAAAACTATTATGCAAGCATTGATAAGGAATATTTAAAACTTAAAATTGCTATTGCGCATGATAAAGAAGCCGATTTGATTCGCTATCGCGATGAAATAAAAACTATTTTAGTTCCAGAAATAGCTTCTAAATATTATCCAAAAGGAAGATTGGAAGCATCTTTTAAAGACGATGGTGAACTGATAAAAGCGATTGAGCTGTTGAGAAATCCAAAAGAATACCGTGCTATTCTGAAAAATTAAGCTCTACAAAATTTACTATTATTGCACAAATTTTATTCTATTTTGATTGACTATTCCGATCTATTCATTTTATCTTTTTGTGGTGCTATTGGCGGTTTTTTAGCTGGCTTATTGGGCATAGGAGGCGGAATTGCTTTTGTAGTTTTCATTAGTTCGTATTTAATAAAATTAGGAGTTCCTGATAATTTACTAGTTCCAGCAATTATTGCTAATTCAATGTTTTGTATATTTTTTGCTGGCTTGTCGGGTAGTTTTAAACATTATCAAAATAAGAATTTAAGTTTAAATCCTATATTAACAATAGGTTTTTCTGCCACCTTTGCTTCCATTTTAGCTTCTTATTCTATCACCCATTGGTTTGATTACAAGCAAGAAAGTTTTTTAATCTTTTTTATCTTTTTATTACTATTTATCGCTTTCTCAATGATGAAAAGACGAAAAATAATTAGTTCAGACGAATTAATAATAGAGAAAAAAGATCCTTTAAAACTTACCGGAATTGGATTACTAAGTGGAAGTATTGCAGCGTTTTCAGGAATTGGAGGTGGAATTATTTTAATGCCTTTATTAACCAATGGAATGAAAATGGGAATTAAAAAAGCTAATGGAATTTCCTTAGGTGTAATTACCTTAATGGCCTTGCTTACGAGTTTTTATAATATGGTATTTAATCCAGCGTCTTTAGGAATCGTTTATAGCCTTGGCTTAATTTCTTTTGCCATATCCTTACCAATAGCACTCATGAGCATTATAGCTGCACCTTTTGGAGTTAATATTGCATCCAAATTAAAACCAGAAACCATTCGAATAATATTTGTAGTTTTTATTCTTGTGGTTGTTGCAAAAATGGTTTCAGGAATATTAGGAATGAGTTTTAAGTTTTGATTTATAAATTAAATTAAACCCAATCAAATTGATTTTCCTTTCATTGCTTTTCCTATTGCTTCATCCATTACACGTTCTGCGAAAGGTCTAGTAAATTCATTTAGGATTTCTATTGCTTGTTGTATGGTGTCTTTATCCAAAGTTTTAATACTGTTTTGAAGCTTCAATAAAAGATCATTTGTTCCATTTATTTCTTCTAGATTTAACAATGGAGAATTATTTTTTAAAAATTTCTCGATAGTATATACCATTTGAGTTCCTTCATTTTCAGCTTCAATTTTCATTCTCGTTTCCACGTCTTCCTTGGCAAAAGTCAGAGAATCTATCAACATCGTTTCCACTTCCTCATCTGTTAAACCATAAGTAGGTTTAATTTCTATCGTTTGCGAAACTCCAGATCGTAGTTCAGAAGCTTTCACTTTCAAAATCCCATCTGCATTTAGCATAAATTGAATATCAACTTTGGGAATTCCTGCTGGCATAGCTGGAATATTTTGTAAATTAAATTCGCCTAATTTTCTATTCAGATTCACCAAATCGCGTTCGCCTTGGTAAACCGCAATTTTCATATTTATCTGCCCATCTATGCTTGTTGTATACTGTCTGCCAGCAGCAGTTGGAATTTTAGAATTTCTAGGAATTATGGTATCCATCAATCCTCCAGCAGTTTCTAAACCTAAAGAAAGTGGAGTAACATCCAAAAGCAAAACATCCGAACGATTTCCAGCAAGCACATCTGCTTGGATAGCCGCACCTAAAGCTACTACTTGGTCTGGATTAATTTCATCAAAAACTTTTTGTTCGAAAAACTCGGAAACTCGTTTTTTCACAAAAGGAATTCTTGTACTGCCACCTACCATGATTACTTTATCAATTTCAGTTTTTGATAATCCAGAATCTTTTAGCGCATGACTACAACTTTCAATGGTTTCTTGAATTTTACTTTCTATCAATTTTTCAAAATCTGATTTATTGATTGAAAAAGTAAATCCTGAAATTTCTTTAGAATAAAAATCAGAACTACTTAAATTCTTTTTTGCTTCCTCAGCCAACAATCTTAATTCTTGACGGGAAACAATTTCCAAATCATTTCCAGAAATTGTTTTTAACCAATAATCAACTAAAAGATTATCCAAATCATCACCACCTAAAAAAGTATTCCCATTGGTGGCCAAAACTTCAAAAATTCCGTTTTCTAAATGTAAAATTGAGATATCAAACGTGCCTCCACCTAAATCGTAAACTGCAATATTGCTTGGTGCAGAATTTTGTAATCCGATGCCATACGCTAAACTTGCAGCGGTAGGTTCATTTACAATTCGTAATACATCTAAACCTGCAATTTTTCCAGCATCACGAGTTGCTTGTCGCTGAGAATCATTAAAATATGCCGGAACAGTAATCACGGCTCGATTTACTGGAGTTTTTAAAGCATGTTCTGCTCTTGTTTTTAATTCGGATAAAATCAAAGCCGAAAACTCAATGGCAGTATAATATTTATTTCTAACCACTATTTTTACCAAGCTTTCCTCATTCTCTTCTGCAATAATTTTGTATGGAACATAACCTCCAGATTTTACAATATCTTGATATGAACGGCCTAAAAGCCTTTTTACAGAATAAATAGTATTCTCAGGATCAGGTATTAAATATGCTTTTGCCTCTTCTCCAACTATTGTATTTCCGTTAGAATCTATATGAACAATTGAAGGAACAAGTACACCTTTGTCCAAATCATTGATCACAACAGGATTTCCATTTTCTAAACAATAAGCAATGAGCGAATTGGTAGTTCCTAAATCTATTCCGATTACTATTTCTTCTTTTTGTATTGAGCCAGAGGCTAAATTGATGGATATTTTGGCCATAATTAATTTGTTGCAAAGATAATTAGA
>JBBQYA010000024.1:0-32420 GCA_038209155.1 Sphingobacteriales bacterium
AGCCAAGTAGAATCTGGACTAAAAAATATTTACTTAACTACTTTTATCCAACAAAATATTCCAAAATTGAAAGTTGTTTATCGATACGAAACTAGGGATATTACCAAAACAATCCTTCAAGATGAGTTAGAAGAATTAATAGATTTACTACTTCCTAATTCGTTTTTACATGCTATTTTATTTGAAGATAATTCTCAAGTCGATTTGCGCTTTTCCAAAAAAAGAATTCCTGTTTTAAGCAAAACAAATACGAAGAATATAATTGAGAAAAATACCGAGCATAATGAGAATAAGCATTATTTGATTGACTCTAAAAAAGCACTATATCTGCAAGATTTAGGAATAACAGATATAAACGGAAATGTAAAACCTACTGCTCAAGCTAAATATAAACAGCTAAATAAATTTATTGAAATTGTAAATAATGTAATAAAGCAAAAAGAATTTAAACACGAGATTTCAATTTGCGATATGGGATCTGGTAAAGGATATTTAACTTTTGGTTTATATGATTATTTAAAAAATATCTTAGGCATTTCATGCAAAATCATAGGCGTAGAAACCAGAAACGATTTAGTTGACTTATGTAATTCTATTGCCAAGAAACACAAATTTGATAATTTACAATTTGAAGAAAACACAATCAAGAATTTTAAACAAAAAAATATAGATATATTAATTGCACTTCACGCATGTGATACAGCTACAGATGATGCACTTTTTTATGGACTAAAAGCTAAGTCTCAAATTATAATTACTGCTCCATGTTGCCATAAACAAATAAGAAATGAAATGCGAAAGCATAAAAATGAAGATCCGATTTTACAGCATGGAATTTTTGAAGAACGACAAGCCGAAATGATTACAGATACGATTCGAGGTTTAATTTTAGAAAGTAAAAATTATCATACAAAAATCTTTGAATTTATATCCCCCGAACACACAAGCAAAAACACGATTATCACTGCTGTGAAAAATGATAATAAATCTGATCAGAAAAATAATTTAAATAGAATTAAACTTTTAAAAGAAAAGTTCGGGATAGAGAAACACTATTTGGAAGAATTAATAAAAAAAGAATAATTGATTTAGTCTTTGGAATCTACCTGCCAAAAACTTCAACATTCATAAAATCTATTCCAGCATTCTCTGCGCACATTTTATCAACTTCAGAATCTCCAATAAAGAGCACTTGATCAGCTTCTAATTCATGTTTTTTTAAAATATGCCATACTGCATCTGGCGATGGTTTAGGTGATATTTCATCTGCGAAATAGCAAGTTAATTTATCGGCATGTCCATTAAAATCTAAATGCTTTAATTTATTTAATTGTTGCTGAGGATTTCCGTTGGTGAGAATAAAAAGTTTAAAATCTTCTGCAATTAATTTTTCAATTATAGTCTGCATATAATCAAACATAATTAATCGTAAAGGCAACTTTGAAGTTCTCATTACTGCCATTAATTTTAATTTATAGGATTCATTTAAATTAAATTTTTCTATTAATTTATCAAATAAACCCGTTCTTCCGCTTGTTTCAAAAGTACTTATTAGAAATTCTATTACTGAACCGGCAGATATTTGTTCTTGATATTCTAGTAAATGACCAATTAAATAATAGGTTTGATAGAGATAATCTTTTTCAGGATAAAGGGTATTGTCTAAATCAAATATAATCGCCTGTTTATATTGTAAGGAAGGATATTTTTCAAGGAGTTGATTCATCTGATTTGAAAAAAACTTCGTCATAATAACGGATAAAACCCGTTTCCCAATTGATTTTTAATTCTTGTTTTTCTATTTTCCAACCTAAATGAATGGATATTGCTAGTAATGGTAAATTTACTCCGGCTCCCAAACCTGCAACTATTGTGCCTTGTACTCTTGGGTTGATCTCCAAGATTTTAAAACTGCCATCTTCTGCTTTCTTAACTTGAATCCCGATATTTCCGTGCAAATTTAATTTTTCAGTAATCCTTACGCAGTAATCAATTATTTGTTCGTTTTTTTTGAAAATACCTGAAACACTAATTCCTGCTACGATTTTCGAGCGAATCCTAGGAACACAAAGGATCATCTTTCCTTGATTTAATACGCAATCGACTGAGTATTCCTCGCCTGGAAGATATTCTGAAACCAATAATTTCGGAAATTTATCTTTTTTTAAAATCTTAATCGCACTTTCAAAATGAATAATACTACTATCTGGTTTATGGTTAAAAACCAAATCATTCAAATCCACACTGTCATCAATTATTCTAAAACCTCTGCTTCCATTTGCAACACAAGGTTTGAAACAAATTTTCTTTGATGGATAACCAAGTGATAATGCAGCGGACCCAAAATCTTCATATTTAGAAATAATATGATAATTAGGAACCGGTATATTTTCTTTTTTTAAGTAATCATATAGTTTACCTTTATCATTGGCTATAGAAAGTGAATCTAAATTTGAAACCAAAATTTCTATTCCATATTCTTTGAATAAGGTAATTGCTGAAGATAATAACAATAATTCTCTGGTAACTAATGGAAGTATTAATTCTATTTCTAAATCTAAACAAATAGTTAAAACTTTATTTAAGTAAGCTGGATCAGAAGCTAGTGGTAATTGAACAAAATTGGCATTTAAATACTTTCCAACTGCGGTATTAGAGGAATCACCAACCGTTAATTTTATTCTATTACTTTGCTGAATACATTTAATAATACCTGATGCACCTGGAGCTCCAGCACCAGTCATTAATACGTGCAATTGTTTTGTACTTTCCAATTTTTATCTAAAATCTTGTAAAGTATTTAATGCAAGAAAACCTACCAATTGATCATATAAACCATTTGGAGGTCTGTTGTAAACTAAAATATAGTAATCATTCTCTGTTTCAAAAAAATCTCCTTCTGTTTCCGTTTCATCGGCGTATTGCTTTCCATCTTCCATAAAAACATAATTGTAATCATAGAAACCTTGTTTAAGTAATTGCGAAGTTGTATATCGTTGATATTGATAATCATAATTTAATTTAAAACGTTCTTTTACTTGCCAATTAGTCAACGCTCCAAACAAGTAAAAATTTCCATTTATTTTTGGAATAGGATAGGCTAGATTAAATATCACATTGCAATAATCTGCATCTATATCTGGATTAACACCTTCGTTGTTTGCAATTCTAAAATTTCCATCTAAATCAAAATTGGTAACAAATCTATTTTTGTTTTTAACATTATCAATCGACAAATAAAAATTAAATAAACTATCCTGAGTTATATTGTTTACAAATTGAGTTTTAAACCGTGTACTTCTTATATCAAATTGTCTAAATTCATTTCCACCATTAAATACATTTGTATTTACATCATCGTAGATCAATTGATTAGTTCTTATAAAAATAGGTCTATCGTTAAATTTTGCATTATCCCATCGCTGATTTTGCATCACATAAGCTTTGATTTCTAAAAAAGGATTTAATATTGCAAGATTTTTATGCTCAATAGTAAAATTAACTTTCTGCTTTGTTCTTCGTTCGTCAATTACGGTGGATTGAGTTACCAAACCACTTACAGTAACTTTACTATCCAAAACCATAAATCGTCTAGATAAAATAACTAATTCTGGATTACTATTTTCATATATTTTAATTATATAATTTCCTGAAATCGAAGGTCGCATGTTTGCATTAGGAAAAACTAAATCATAATGAACAAAATTTTTGAAAGTATTAAATGAAAACTGAAAGTTTAGTAATCTATCTTCCGTATATCCTTTAATATATTCATTAGCAGAGAGATAAGTTGGGTTCCATTGTGCATCACAATGAATGATTGTATAGTATAAATCCTTTACATTTTCTGTAAGATCATCAAAAGAAATGAATAAAGCTGAACTTGAATTTAAGACAAAAACAGGTAAACTACCTACAGCTCTTGAGTTAAAACATTCAACAGATTTAATAGAAGGTATATAAGTATAATTATTATATCTTAATTTTCGATCACCATAAAAATCATCTCCTTCTACTTGCGCTTTTCCGATATAACTTGATAAAAGAAAGGCCAGAAACAAAATGATTTTCTTCATAAACTAAACTCCAAGATTTTCTTTATTCATTATTTTTTCTGCCACTAATTCCCATTCATCTTGTAGTTCTTTTACAAATAATTCTGAAGCTTTAAATTTCGCATTTACTTCATTTAATTTATTGCTATTTGAATACAGTTCAGAATCTCCTAATTGATTTTCTAATTTTTTCTTTTCCTTTTCTGCCTCTTCAATTTTTTGTTCTAAAGTAGATAATTCTTTATTTAATTTTATTAATTCTCGTTGAGTACTTTGGTCAACATTTACTTTATCTACTTTTTTTTCTTCTTTTTTAATTGAAACAGGAAGATTTAGTGTAGGATTCAATTTCTTTTCTTTTGCTCTTCTCTCCTGCCATTCTTCGTATTCAGCATACGTTCCAGGATATTCTCTTATTTTATGATCTTCTATCCACCAAATTTTATTCGCAACATTATCTAAGAAAAACCGATCGTGAGAAACGGCAATAAATGTGCCTTCAAATTGCTGCAAAGCTTGAATAAGAATATTAACAGATTGAATATCAAGGTGATTTGTAGGCTCGTCTAATAAAAGAAAATTAGCATCACTAGTAATTGTCTTAGCTAAGGCTACCCTAGATTTTTCTCCTCCAGAAAGAACTTTAATTTTCTTAAAAACATCATCCCCCGTGAAAAGGAAACAACCCAAAATCGTTCTTAATTCTGTTTCTGTATGCTTGGGCGCAAATGCAACCAGTTCTTCCAACATGGTGTTTTCCAAAAAAAGAGATTCTAATTGATGCTGTGCAAAAAACGTTTTTGATACATTGTGACCTAAATTTACCGATCCTTCGAACTTTTCTGCTCCCGCTAAAATTCTCAAAAGGGTAGATTTTCCTTTTCCGTTTGCACCAATTAAAGCAATCTTATCTCCTTTTTCAATTACTCCTTCTGTATTTTCTAAAATGGTAAGTGATGGATAATTTTTACTAATATGCTCAGCCATAATGATATGGCGACCAGGAGTTTTACTAAATTTAAATCTAAAATTTACAGAAGCATTATCGTTTTGCACATCCTCTACCCTATCCATTTTATCCAAAGCTTTCATTCTGGACTGAGCCATTTTTGCTTTCGATGCTTTCGCTCTAAATCGATCAATTAAAGCTTCTTCTTGTTTAATTTTTTGTTGCTGATTTTTAAATTGCCCCTTTTGTATTTCTTCTCTTAAGCCTTTTTCTTCTAAATAAAAGGTATAGTTTCCAGCATACTGAATCAGTTTTCCACTTTTAGATTCTACTATTTTATTTACCGTTCGGTCCAAGAAAAATCGATCGTGAGATACAATAACCACAGCTCCTTCAAACGCTGTCAAATAACCTTCCAACCATTTTATAGATGGCAAATCCAAGTGATTGGTTGGCTCATCAAGAAGCAGTAAATCAGGCGATTGCAATAAAATTTTAGCTAGCATCACCCTCATTCTCCAACCTCCAGAAAATGTCCCTAAATTCCTTTTTGTTTCTTCGGTACTAAAGCCTAATCCTGCTAAAATCTCTTCTGCTTTATATTGAATATTGTATCCATCTAATGCTTCAAATTCATGCTGTTTATCGCTAAGTTCGTGCAAAATTTCATCCGAATAGTCTGTTTCCATTTTACTAAGCAATGCTTCAATTTCATCATGCAATAAGTTTTGACGTTCAAAAGCTTCCATTGCAACATGCAAAATGGAATGCTCGGACTGATAACTCAATAAATCTTGATTCAAATAACCAATTTTTAAATCTTTTGCTTTTGATATGGTTCCAGATGTGATTTTTAAATCACTCACCAAAACTTTAAGTAAAGTTGTTTTTCCGGTTCCGTTGGCACCTATTAACCCAATTTTTTCGTTAGGTTTTATGTGCCAGTTTGCTTCTTCGTATAGAGCCCTTGAGCCAAACTCAAAGGTGAAATTAGTTAATGCGATCATGAAAATTTATGCGTACAAGCGCAAATTTAGTAAAATTATCGCAGGGAGGGAAAATCCAATGTTTAGATTCAAATATTTACCAGCCACTTACTAACACATCTGCTAAATGCATAGTTTTAATAGGTAAACGTTGTTTATCTATATATCCTTGTAAATGAAGTAAACATGAAGCATCGGTCGAAATCACTATTTCTGCTCCTGTATCTAAAGAATTATTCACTTTTTGCTGACCCATAGCGGCAGAAATACTTTCAAATTTTACGGCAAAAGTGCCACCAAAACCACAACAAGTTTCCACATCATTCATCTCCAAAAGTTCCAGTCCTTTTACATTTTCCAGAAGTATTCTAGGACTTTGCTTGATACCGCATTCGCGCAATGCGCCACAAGCATCATGATAAGTTGCTTTAGCTGACAAACTTGCACCCAAGTCTGTAACTCCAACTACATTTACCAAAAAATCAGAAAGCTCATAAATATTATTCTGAATAGATCTACATTTATTGTGGGATACAGCATTGGTAAATAGATCGTTATAATATGTTTTTACCATTCCTACACAAGAACCAGACGGGCTTACAATGTGCATATCATCTGGAAATGTGTCAATAAATTTTTGTCCAACTGTTTTTGCTTCATCCCAAAATCCGGAATTAAATGCGGGCTGTCCACAGCAAGTTTGCTCCGGATTATAAAAAACTTTACACCCAGCTTTTTCAAGAACTTTTATTGTATTCATTGCCGTTTCCGGATATAGCTGGTCTATAAAGCAAGGAACAAAAAGAGAAACATTCATATTTTAAAATATTATTTTATGGAATTAAAATTGATTTTTCTAATCCGTAATAAAAAAAGCAAACCTATAATAAAAAATACAGTTAACATACCCAACGAGTTTTTCATACTTCCAGTCATTTCTTCAATTAATCCATAAGAAGCTGTCCCAATTACAATTGCGATTTTATCTGTCACATCAAAAAAACTAAAATAAGAAGTAGTATCCTTTGTTTCAGGAAGCATTTTTGAATAAGTAGATCTTGATAATGATTGAGTTCCACCCATCACCATTCCAACAAAAAATGCTAAAGAATAAAATTGTTGGGCAGTTTCCACTTGCAAAGCTCCTATACAAATTCCTATCCAAGCAATAATTGCAATGGCTAATGCATTGGCATTTCCTATTTTAGAAGAAATAAATGAAAATAAATATGCTCCTGCTATTGCTACAAATTGGATAATCAAAATGGTAGTAATTAATTGTCCGCTTTCTAATTTAAGTTCCTTATCCCCGTACAAAGCCGCTACATACATTACGGTTTGAACTCCCATATTAAAAAAGAAAAAGGAAAGTAAAAAGGAAGTTAATTTTGTTTGGGTTTTAATTTCTTGGTAAACTTTTATTAATTCCTTATATCCATTTAAAATAATATGTGGTGTAGTTTTTCTTTTTTCAACTAAAGATGGTAAATGTTTAAAAGTGTATTGTGCAAATAAAATCCACCAAATTCCTGTAAATAAAAATGCAATTCTTGGAGGTAAACTATCATCAGTTATTCCAAACAAGTCAGGTTTTAAAACCAAAATTAGAGAAATGATCAATAGAATAGAACTTCCTATATATCCTAACGCAAAACCTTTTGCACTCACCTTATCTTGATTCTGTGGAGAAGAAATTTCTGGCAAATAGGAATTATAAAAAACTAAACTTCCAGAAAAACCAACACTTGCTAAAAAGAATAAAATTATACCTAATTCGATTTTGCCAGAAGTAAAAAAAAATAACAAACTACAAGAAACAGCTCCCAAATAGCAAAAAAAACGCATAAACATCTTTTTGTTTCCTGCATAATCAGCGATACCAGAAAGTAAAGGCGAGATTAATGCTACCAACAAAAAAGAAAATGAAATAGCATATGAATATAATGCTGTGTTTACATAATTTCTGCCAAAAAAATCAACGACTCCAGAATTTTCATTTTTAGTAATGGCAGAATAGTAAATTGGAAAAATGGTGGAAGTAATCACAAGCGGATAAACAGAATTTGCCCAATCATACATAGCCCAAGCGTTTACCACCTTCTTATCATCAAGCGACTTCATAGTTTTAATAAATTTAGATGCCTAAATAAAAGAATTTTTTTTGAGTAATGATTGGAATCCATAATTAGTTTTTGATAAGGTTAACCTAAGAAAATTAATTAAACATTGTATTTAAAATCCAAAAAAAACCAAATGTAAGGGCTTTGTATTTTCAATTTTTTTATAAACCTTTTAATTTTTTTTATGTTTGTTTTACAGCCTAATGAATTTCAGTTTTCTCTATTTAACAATAAATTAAGTAAAATAATTTAGTTCGTTTTAGGTATGTCAATAAATTTAAATTCAGAATATCCTGCAAAAAAAATGATTGAACATTTTGCAGAAGAATTATTTGAATTTCTATTTCCAATATTAAAAGGCAAAAACAACCTCCCCTTTGATGATGTTGAAAAATTGCAGGATTTGAAAAATCAACTGAATTATTTAATTTTTCCTCAATTAAACAATACCGGTTTAACAATAAATGAGATAGTTAGGTCTTTTTTCGTGGAATTACCAATAATTTATGAAGAGTTAAAAACTGATGCTACTCAAATCTTAGAATCAGACCCAGCTGCAAATTCTTGTGATGAGATTTATATGGCTTACCCAGGTTTTTATGCAGTTTCTATTTATCGGTTTGCCCATTCTTTAGGTAAATTGAAGGTAAAATTATTACCGAGAGTAATTACAGAATTTGCTCACAGTAAAACTGGCATTGATATTCACCCAGAAGCAAAAATTGGAAAATCATTTTTTATTGATCATGGAACAGGAGTTGTTATTGGACAAACAGCCATAATTGGTGATCGTGTAAAAATTTTCCAAGGGGTAACTCTTGGTGCTTTAAGTGTAGAAAAAACATTTGCGAATTTAAAAAGACATCCAACGATTGAGGAAAATGTGGTCATTTATTCTGGAGCTACCATACTTGGAGGTGAAACAATAATTGGTAAAAATACGGTGATTGGAGGAAATGTTTGGGTCACAGAAAGTGTACCAGCCAATTCATTAGTTTACCACAAAAGCGATACAAGAATTAGAACAAAACAAGAACAAATAACAATAATAGATTTTTCAATTTAAATTATAAAAAATGAAAGCAAATTCAATTTTAGAAACTATCGGAAATACAACTCACCTAAAGATTAATAAAATATTTCCTGCTGATATTCAGGTATATATGAAAATGGAAAAAGAAAATCCTGGAGGAAGCATTAAAGATCGAATTGCTTTAGCAATGATTAATGATGCAGAAGAAAAAGGGCTGCTAAAACCTGATAGTGTAATAGTAGAACCAACATCTGGAAATACCGGAATTGGATTGGCAATGGTAGCGGCTGTCAAAGGATATAAAATTATATTGGTGATGCCAGAATCAATGTCTGTAGAAAGAAGAAGCCTAATGAAGGTATATGGGGCAAGTTTTGAACTCACTCCAAGAGAATTGGGTATGAAAGGTGCTATAGCTAAAGCTACAGAAATTACGGCTTCTACTCCCAATGCTTGGATGCCTTCTCAATTTGAGAATGAAGCAAATATTAAAATCCATCAAGAAACTACAGCTAAAGAGATATTGGCAGATTTCCCAGATGGAATTGATTATATGATAACTGGTGTAGGTACAGGAGGGCATATTACCGGATGTGCTGATATTCTAAAAAAACAATTTCCAAACTTAAAAGTATTTGCAGTTGAGCCAGAATTGTCACCAGTCATAAGCGGTGGTGCTCCTGGTCCACATCCTATTCAAGGAATTGGAGCAGGGTTTATTCCAAAAAATTTACATACAGAAATTCTGGATGGAAGCATTCAGATAAGCAAAGATGAGGCATATTTTTTTGCAAGAGAAGCTGCGTCCAAAGAAGGAATATTTATTGGTGTTTCCTCTGGAGCATCTCTGGCAGCTGTTTCTAAAAAATTACCAGAAATGCCAAAAGGAAGCGTTGTTTTAACTTTTTGCTATGATACTGGTGAAAGATATTTATCAGTAGATGGTTTGTTTAATTAATCTTTTGATATAAAAATAGTACCAATTCAAATAATTCGATCTAGTTTTAGATTGAATTATTTGAATTTTTAAATTCTTAAATTTTTTAGAATTCAGTTTGTGGTTAAATGACCTACTTAAAATGGCAGTTCCCAAATAAGTTTTTAAAACCAATTCAACATACTTAATTAAAAGCCATTAACAAACTACCATCTATTTTTGGTTATTTCGCATAAAATATTCTAATTTATGAAATTTGTAAAAAGAACCTTATTATTTATTTTGGTCTTTCTAGTTTTAATTGTTATCGGAATTTATGTGTATTTATTAACTACAAAGCCCGATTATGATGGACAAAAACAACTAACAGGATTAAAAAAGCCAGTTGAAACTTATTTTGACAAGTTTGGAATTCCACATATCTACGCTAGCAATGAAGAGGATGCTTATTTTGCACTAGGTTATCTTCATGCTCAGGAAAGATTATTTCAAATGGAAATGGTTCGTAGAATTGGTTCAGGAAGATTATCAGAAATTTTAGGCAAAGAATTAGTTCAAACAGACCAATTTTTTAGAACATTAGGAATTAATAAACATGCAGAACAATCAGCAAATATTTTTTTCAGAAACGAAAATGAACCATTCCAAAAAAGTTCTAAAGCTTATTTAGCTGGAATTAATGAGTACATAAAAACTGGAGCTACTCCGATAGAATTCACAATTTTAGGAATACCAAAAGAACAATTCAAACCTGTCGATTTATATTTAATTACAGGATATCTATCCTTTTCATTTTCTGAAGCTTTCCGAACAGATCTAGTTTTAGGCACATTAAGTGACTCATTAGGATCTAATTATGTAAATGACATATTGCCAGATTTAATTAATTTTAATAAAAAAGTCCCCAAACTACGTAAAGGAAATCTACCACAAATTGCTAATCTAATTCAAGAGATTGAAAAAAAATTACCTGTTCCATTATTAGTAGGAAGTAACGCTTGGGTTTTATCTCCTTCAAGAACTAAAAACAATAAAGTATTATTTGCAAATGATACACATATAGGATTTTCTCAACCTGCGGTTTGGTTTGAAGCACATATAAATTATCCTGGTTTCAATCTTTATGGCAATCATTTGGCTGGATTTCCATTTGCTTTGGTCGGACATAACGATGCTTCTGCTTGGGGATTAACGATGTTAGAAAATGACGATGTTGATTTTTATCGAGAACAAGTAAATCCAAATGATAGCAATCAAGTTTTTATCAATGATAAATATGAAAATATAGAATCATATGATGAAATTATTAAAGTAAAAAATGATAAAGATATTATTGTTAAAATAAAAACTACATCGCATGGACCTATCATGAATGATGTTATGGGCAAAGCTGGCAAAAGTTATAAACAACCACTTAGTATGTTTTGGACTTATACCAAATTTCCTGCAAAAACTATGCAAGCCACTTACTTAATGAATCATGGAAGCAAACCATCTGATTTTGAAAATGCAGCGTCTATGATTCATGCACCTGGTTTGAATATTTTGTACGGCGATACCGCTGGAAACATTGCTTGGTATGCCGCTGCGAAATTAATTAAAAGACCTAACACAATTAATGCATTGGAAGTAATTGATGGTTGGGATAAAAATAAAGCAATGTTAGGTTATTTTGATTTCTTTCAAAACCCAAAATTGCTAAATCCAGAATCTGGCTACATCATTACAGCAAATAATGAACCTTTGCCTATAAATGGATTTGATTTGACCGGTTATTATGCTCCCGAAAGTAGAGTAAATAGAATTGAAAAATTATTATTAACGAAAAGTAAATGGAGTATTGAAGAATTAAAAACAGTTCAAATGGATGTCGTTTCTGATGCCTATAAGAATTATGCAGATTTAATTATTTCAACTTTTGAAAAGAAAGAAATTGTAAATAAAAGTCCGCTTCACAAAAAGGCTTTTGAATTATTGAAAAATTGGGATGGTGATCATAAAACACAAGATATTGCACCTACTGTTTATTATAAATTACTTACCAAAATACTCACTTTTGCTATGCTGGATGAGCTGGGCGAAGAGAGTTTTAATTCAATTGTAAATACGCATACTATTAAAAAAGCAATTCCTAATTTGTTAAAAAACAATAATTCTGCATGGTGGGATAATATAAAAACAGACTCAGTTACAGAAACTAGAAACATTATATTTATTACAGCATTTGATCAATCTATTTCAGAATTAAAATTACAATTAGGCGATGATATTAATTTATGGAAATGGGGAAAAGTACATACGTTAGAACATGGACATTTAATAGGTAGAAAAAAACCAATGGATCAATTATTTAATGTTGGAGTAGAAGGAGTAATGGGTGGAAACGAGGTGATAAATAACCAAGCTTTCCCACTCAATCAGGAAGGAAAATACTCAGTGAGTTATGGTCCAGCAATGAGAATATTAATAGACTTTGCGGATTACGAAAATTCTCAAAGTATATTGCCCACAGGAGAGTCTGGAAACTTTATGAGTAAACACTATAAAGATCAAGCAAATATGTATAATCGAGGTGAATATAGAAAGCAAATGACAAATAAAGTTGAGATTGTAAAAACAGCAGAAGGAAAACTAATTCTAAATCCTAAAAATTGACATGCTTTTTGAGTAAATTTTGGTACTAATAATACCAAAATGACAAAGTTTTTAAATTTACATTTGTTTGGAATGCAAACAAAACATTGTGCTTCTATTATAAAAAGCATTTTAACTTCGGAACCTGGAGTAGTAGATGTTGATGTGAAATTAGATTATGATTCAGCAGAAATAACTTACGATGATATGGAAACGAACGAATTTAGATTAGAAACCGCAGTTAATAATTCGGGGATATATAATGCTTTAGTTTTTTAAATGTTTATAATTTTAGGAGTTCTACCTTTTATGAAAACAGATGGAATTACTTTATATCCATTTATATTTGTCAGAAAAAAGAACCTTTTAGAGAATAAAAGATTAATGAATCATGAAAGAATTCATGTGAAGCAGGAATTAGAATTACTAATTCTTCCTTTTTATGTTTTGTATGTATTTAATTACATAATTAATTTAATTATTTATAAAAACCATAAAAAGGCTTATCTAAATATAATTTTTGAAAGAGAAGCTTATCAAAATGATTTTGATATGAACTATTTAAACAATAGAAAATGGTTTAGTTCATTTAATTATTTTAAAAAATATTTATAAACTTGAAGGCAGATATTTAATAAACAATGAAGCACTACTTTCATTATTAAACTTAGTCTCTAATATTTTTTTTCTAAAATCTATTTCTTCCTGCTCTACAGGAAGTTCCATGTACTTTTTGATTAGTTTTTTAAATTCTGATGCTGAATGTCCAATTACGCAAAGCTTTTCTAAACCAGTCCCTTTTACAATAATTGGGTTTACTAAAACATGTCTTCCTAAAAATAACGAATTGATTAATTTTAATTTAATACCCGTAGCTTGAAAGGACAAAAGTAAATTAATCTGTGCATTACTTACTAGATCAAGCATTCGAGAATCATTTATATCAGATTTTAATGTAATATTTTTGGATTTACTAATTGCATTTATAATTCTAGAACTAGGATTAGAACCGGCAACTATAAATGGATAATCTGAACCTTGGAAAATCGATTCTATTAAATATAAAACAGCTTGTTCATTCTCTTTAATTTGTAAATTCCCGTGGTATAAAACGTATTTACCTAATTCTGGTTGAATTTCCATTTTATCATTTTGATGAAATGGAGGTAAATAATGAACTTCTCTAAACTTTAGTTTAAAATGTATTTCATCTTTAACAGAAATTGGAAATATAACATTTGCTTGTTTCAATTTTCTTTCAAAAATTCTTAATTTAAAGGATGCTCCAATAAAATATATTTTTTCAAGGACGTTTCTGGACGATCCTGATAAACCACTGTAATAATGATGCTCTATATTGTGAGTTCTTACCATTTTAAATCGGTTTTTCAATCGATTACTATCTAAATAGTAACAACTATGCAAACCTTCAAACAAAATTGGATAATCATCTTTCAGTAAATTTTCAATCATCTCCTGAGATTTTCTGGAGCTTACAATGAAAGGATTTAAAACTAAAGTATTTAAAAAACTTTTATCTCTTTTATAATAATTAATACTAAAACAGTATTTACTTAATTCTTCTGAATGCTCTCTTCCATATTCAAAACAATGAAGGTGTATTTTTATTCCTTTTTTATTTAGTGCTTTTATTTTATAAAAAACATCAATTATTCCTCCATAATTAGCTGGATAAGGAATATCAAAAGAAATAATATGTAAATGATTATCCAACTTGAGCGTAAAGATGTAAGAGTTTGCCTTCTTCTATTTGCCAATTAAATTCTTTGGAGGCTTTTAAACAATTGGCTTTTAATTCATGATATAATGCATCATCTAACAATAATGAATTTAAAGCATTAATTAAATTTTCAACACTTAAATCTACTAATATAGCTACTTGATACTTTAAATTAATTTCTGCATATTCTGGAAAATTATTGGTAATAGAAGGTATTCCTGCATGTATGTAATCAAAACATTTATTATTTAATGAGTAATAATAACTTAGTCCTAAATTTTCTGAAACATTAATTCCTAAATAAGCATTCCGAGTTATTTCTTTCAATTCATTTGGTTGTACAAATCCTAAAAATTTTACTTTATGACTTAAACTTAATAATTCAACTTTTTCTCTTAATAAATTACTTAAATCTCCTTCCCCAGCTAAATATAATTTACAATTTACTAAAGGCATTGCAGCTATTAATTGCTCCAATCCACGACCATGATTTAATGCACCTTGGTATATTAAATATCTCTCATTTTTGTTTAATTCTTTTTTAGATTCATTATCATGAAGAACAGGAACATTTCTGATAGTGATAAAAGAAGTTTTATATTTTTGCTTAAATAGGTTGGCAATACTATCACTTACAGTATAGCAATATTTTAATTTGGGAATAATTGAAGCTTCTATGGCTGTCCATAGTTTTTTAATCATAGGACGATTAATGACTTCTGGAACTTCCGTAAAATATTCATGCGCATCATAAATACACGGTTTAGATTTAATTTTAGAAGCTAAAAAACATGCAACCAATGTATCTAAATCAACTGAATTGATCGCGTCAAACTTATTGTAGAGTAGGTAAAAAAATAATCGAATATTATATTCAATGTAAAAAAGTTTTCCTTTATCAAATTGGCATTTTAAACGTATCTGAGTGTATTTTCTATCTAAAAGATTAATTGAATTGGATCTTTCACGACCTATTAGAGTAACGTTATAACCTGCATTGTTTAACGTTTCACATATTCTAGACATGCGCTGATCGTAGGTAAGATCATTGGTAACAGTAAGTATAATTTTTTTCAAAATCAAAAATTAATGTATTTTCTTTTTATAATGATGACAAATTTGTTCATTTTTTATTTGCTTTTGTCTTCAAACTTAAAATATTCTTATCATCAAGCTGCAATCTACCACTATCTACCAAAAATTGTACAATTTTTATCTTTTTATCTTCTTTTATTTCAGGATACCATTTTAAAGCTTCTTGAATCATGGATGGTTTGATAGAAAGTTGGCTGGTTAAATTGGTAGAATAGGTCTCAAATTCAATAGCAGATAGGTTATTTTTTTTTGCCTCTATGCAAATATCGCAAACTCCACAATCCAAAGAATTTTTTTCATCAAAATAAGATAAGAGCATTTTGCTTCTACAAATAGAACGACTATCTATGTATTTCAAAATTCCATTAACTTTAAGTTCCAGTCGTTTTTTTTGTTCTGTCAAAAAAGGATAATCTATACTTAATCTATCACTACTAAATCTTTCCGAAAGAAAAACAATTTGAGAAGTATCTTTCAAAGGTTCGTAAACAAGTATATTTTGCTTTTGCAAATAATTTAAATTATTAATTAATTCTAATTTTGAGATATTTAATCTTTTTATTAAAATATTTTCATTTATAGAAATGAAATTATCAAAAACACCACCATAAGATCTTAAAATGGTTTTTATAACATTTTCATATTTTTCATTAGCAATAATAAAAGAATAAATTATCTCCTTATTTGCTACAAATTTTATTGTCGATGGTCTAAAAGCTGATTCATTAAATTGCAGATATCCATCTCTTTCTAAATATTTAGCAACATTATAAACTAAAATTGGATGAAGCTTAAAACTGGTGCAAAAATCAACAATATTAAAGTCGTAAGATTCCATATTACCAGCACCTACGGCAATTTTTAAAAAACTCCCTATTTTATGATACACTTCGCTTATGTTTTTACTTGTTGGGAAATGCTCGAATGATTTTTGCAAAAAGGTAGACTTATCTACAGAATCGTACAAAAGTACAGCATACGCTTTTTTTTCATCTCTGCCAGCACGTCCAGCTTCTTGATAATATGCTTCTAAACTATCAGGCAAATCTAAATGTACTACAAACCTAACATCCGATTTATCTATTCCCATTCCGAATGCGTTGGTTGCCACAATCACTGGCTTTTCTCCATCCATCCATTGCTTTTGCACTTTATTTCTAATTTCATGATTAAGTCCAGCATGATAATAAGTTGCCTGGATTCCATTCTTATTCAAAAAAGCTGAAACCGAAGCAGTAGATCTTCTATTTCTTACATAGATTACTCCTGAGCCTTTTACATTTTTAATGATTGATAATAATTTTTTCTGTTTATTCTCTTCATTAATAACTACATAACTTAAATTATTTCTTAAAAAACTCTTAACAATAATTTTTTCATTTTTAAATAAAAGCTTTTCGCAAATATCTTTTCGAACTTTATTTGTTGCAGTTGCCGTGAGTGCAAGGATAGTTACATCTGGCAAAATTTCTCTGACAGAAGCAATCTGTAAATAAGCTGGTCTAAAATCGTAACCCCATTGAGAAATACAGTGAGCCTCATCTACCACCAGCAAATTTATTTTCATTTTCGCCAATCTTACTAAGGTTAGTTCAGATTTTAATCTTTCTGGCGATAAGTACAAAAACTTAACACTTCCGTAAATGCAATTATCTAAAGCAACATCAATTTCTCGGTTACTCATCATCGAATTTATCGCAATAGCAGAAATTCCTCTTTGTTTAAGATTCTCAACTTGATCAGCCATTAAAGCAATTAATGGAGAAATTACGATACAAATGCCATCCATCACCATAGCCGGAACCTGAAAACAAATCGATTTTCCACCGCCGGTAGGTAATATTCCAAGTGTATCATTACCATCAAGTATGGAATTTATTATATCCTCTTGCAAAGGCCTGAACTGCTTATGTCCCCAATATTGGCTTAGAATTTCTAAAGAAGTCAAAAAAGTAAAGTTTTAGATTTTTAACCAAAGATAATATTCATGTTAAGAATAAAGCAGGTATAAATTGCAATCAGGAAATGAAAATTTAAAGATTATATATTTTGTGCAATGACAAATGCGCTAGCCCAAGCCCACTCAAAGTTATATCCACCTAACCAGCCAGTTACATCCACACATTCTCCTCCAAAATACAAACCGCTTACTTTTTTTGACTCTAAAGTCTTGGAGGACAATTCATTTGTATCTATTCCTCCTCGCATAACTTCTGCTTTTTCATACCCTTTATCACCAGCAGGTTTTACTTCAAAATGATGAATTAATGAGTTTATAGATTCTAATTGTAATTTTGACAAATCAGAAACTGTTTGATTTATTGGAAGTTGTTTGCCGAAGCCATCCAAAAACTTATTCGGAAATATTTTTGAAAGTATAGAAATAAGCGTACGTTTTCCATTAGATTGTCTCTCTTTTAAGATTATATCTCCAATAGATTGGTCAGGTAAAAAATCTATGTATATTTTTTCTCCTTGAATCCAATAAGAAGATATTTGTAAAACTGCTGGACCACTTAAACCCCAATGGGTAAATAATATATTTTCGTCAAAACTAATTCGGTTGTTTGATACTCTACAAAATATTGAAATACCAGACAATGAAGCATACCAATCTCTTAAATCAGAACCAATAGTTATAGGAACTAAGGCAGGGGCTGTTTTTGTTAAAGCAATATTAAATTGTTTTGCTATTTGAAAGGCAAAATCAGTAGCTCCCATTTTCGGAATGGGTAATCCACCTGTTGCAATAATTACCTTTTTTGTTTGCTGGGTAATTTCTTCGCCATTTAAATCATAAGTAACGGTAAAATCATTTTCATTTTTAACAATTGAATTTACAATTGCATTACAAACTACATCCTGTTCCAACTCATTATTCAAACGGGTAAACATGTTCACTATATCTTTTGCATTCTTATCTTCTGGAAATAATTGACCCAAGGTTTTTTCCTTTCCATAAATTCCATTCATTTCAAAGAAAGAAACGGTATCACCAGAAGTCCATTGAGAAAAAGCTGATTTGAAAAAATGAGGATTGTTGGAAATAAAATTGTTTTCTGAGATATTTAGATTGGTATAATTGCATCTTCCTCCCCCACTTATTAATATCTTAGCACCTACCTGAGGGCCTTTTTCTAAAATCAAAACTCGTTTTCCTAAATATCCTGCTTGCACACCTGTCATGAGTCCACAAGCACCTGCTCCTATTATTATTGCATCATAGTGCGAATTCATATATTACTTTTATTTCGCATTAATTATTTTATAAATGCAATCTGTGAATTAATTTTTATTTAAATCCTTTACAGAAATCATCACTTTATCTGATAAATCCTTTTTATATTTCTGCAAATTATCAACGATTTTATTATCAAAAGTTGCAATTATTTGTGCAGCTAAAATACCAGCATTTGTAGCTCCATTTAAGGCAACTGTAGCCACTGGAACTCCAGAAGGCATTTGCAAAATAGAAAGAACAGAATCCCATCCATCTATAGAATTGGAAGATTTAATTGGTACACCGATGACAGGCAAAATGGTCAGCGAAGCAACCATTCCTGGTAAATGAGCAGCTCCGCCAGCACCAGCAATAATCACTTTAATACCTTTTGAATGTGCGTTTTTTGCATAATCAAACATTCTATCTGGAGTGCGATGTGCTGATACGATAGTCATTTCAAAAGTAACTCCTAATGTTGTTAAAATATCTGCTGCTTGCTGCATAACGGATAAATCTGATTGACTACCCATGATAATTCCAACTTGTGCTTCTTTCATGCTATTGCTTTTAACGTATTTATTATTCTTTTTGCTTCTTCTAAAGCTAATTCGATTTTTTGATTAATAATCGTTACATGTCCCATTTTTCTGAAAGGTTTTGTTATTTTTTTTCCATATAAATGAACATGTGTATTGGGAATAAACAAAACATCATTTAAACCTTCATATTTCACTTCGCCTTCATGATTTTCTGTTCCAAGAATATTTATTGTAACAGCAGGTGAATTTAAATGTGTGCTGCCTAAAGGATAATCCAAAATGATTCTTAATAATTGCTCATATTGAGATGTAATACAGGCTTCTATGGTATGATGACCGCTATTATGTGGACGAGGTGCAATTTCATTCACCAAAACATTTCCACTTTTATCAATAAACATTTCGACGGCAAGCAACCCAACAAAATCCATTTTTTGAACAATTTCAATAGCCAAATTTTCAGCATCTTGAAGTATTTTCTTTGAAACTCTGGCTGGTATAATTAAATATTCAACTATATTTTTTATTGGATTAAATTCCATTTCAATTGGATCGTAAACTTTAATTTCTCCATTTTCCTTTCTTGCTATGATAACAGAAATTTCCATAGAAAAATCTATTATTTCTTCCACAATAGATGGATCATTAAATAAATATTGATAATCAATTTCAGATTTTATTTTCAAAACACCTCTTCCATCATAGCCTCCAGTGCATAATTTTTGAATAAATGGAAAATTATGATTTGCTTTTTTTAGTTCTTCTGAGTTTTCGAAATATGAAAATTTCGCCGTCGGAATTTTATGTGTTAAATAAAATTGTTTTTGTAATCCTTTGTCTTTAATTAATTTTAAATGCTCTGGATTGGGAATTATTTTTTTACCATTCTTTTTTAATTCAATTAAGGCTTTCGTGTTTACGTTTTCTATCTCTATGGTAATGATATCCAAATTTTTACCAAAAGAAAAAACATCCTCAAATGAATTTAAATCACCAACAAAAAATTGATTGCAAAAATCTTTACAAGGTGCATTTGGATCAGGATCTAAAATTGAAATATCTAAACCAAAATTCATAGCTGGAGAAAGTAACATCCTTCCTAATTGACCTCCACCTAAAACTCCAACCTTTATTGCCATAAATTTTCAAAGCTTTTGATCGGTAAATATCAATAAAATATTTGCTTTTACAGGATTTGAGATTTTTTTTGAACTTAAGTAGTGTAGAAAATTGTTAAAAAAACCTTTGCTATTGAAAACTTCAAATTTGATTTTTAAAAGATTAATTCTCAATAATTGAAAAGACAATTAATTGATAATCTTGCTAAATGATGGTTACCTACAATGTTGGGGATTATTCGCTAGTTTTATAGAATATCACACAGCAGTGTTTCTTTGCAAAAAAAAGTTTAGCGGAACAGCCGAATAAAACGCTCGAATAAAGACAAAACAGATTCTAAGTTCATTTCTTCGAAAAAGAATTTGAAGAAATAATTTCACAATTTGTTTATTTGAGTGTTAAACTTTTAGATTTATCCATATAACATAGAGAACGTTTAAATTTATTCAGAATAGTTAAAAATCGAATGAAAGAAAAATTAAGTAATGAGAGCATAGAAAACTTACGATTGGATTACATACAATCTGAGTTGGTGGAAGAAAGTGTGAATGAAAATCCGTTTTTACAATTCGAAGACTGGTTTCAAGAAGCTATAAATGCAGAACTTAAGGAACCAAATGCAATGACCTTAGCAACTGTAAGTTCTGAGGGATTTCCTTCTGCAAGAATAGTTTTATTGAAGGGATTCGATGAAAATGGATTTGTTTTTTACACGAATTATGAGAGTAGAAAAGGAAAAGAATTATTAAAAAATAATAAAGCAGCCTTAGTTTTTCATTGGGCAGAATTGGAGAGACAAGTAAGAATTGAAGGTTTGGTAGAGAAAACAAGTCAAGAAACATCTGAGAAATATTTCAATTCCAGACCAAGAGGAAGTCAATTAGGAGCTATCTCTTCTCCGCAAAGTGAAGTGATAGAAAATAGGGAGATTTTAGAAAAAAACAACACAGAAGCCATCGCTAAGTATGAAAATCAAGTAATTCCTTTACCCGATTTCTGGGGTGGATTTGTATTGAACCCAATCAGAATTGAGTTTTGGCAAGGCAGAACCAGTAGATTGCATGACAGAATTTTATATCAAAAAACTTCTGGCGGAATCTGGGAAATAAAGAGATTAGCACCATGATTTATAATTATTTATGATCAAATTATTAATTTTAGATAGCTCAGATTTTTTATTTTTTCGATGAATTTTAAGGCTGAACAAATAATTAATTGAAGAATATAAATGATCTTAAATCTATTTTAAAAATCTTATGTTTAATACTTAATTAATTCATAATAAATAATACTTTCGACAAAAATTAAGAGCGTACAAAATGGAAAACAATAATCAATTGAGAGATCAGATAGACGGAAAATTACTTTCTGAGCGTAAAATATTTCTTTGGGGAATGGTAAATGACGAAACTGCAAAACATACAGTTGATAGATTATTTTATCTAGAATTATTAGATCCGGGAAAAGAAATCAAAATGTATATCAATAGTCCTGGAGGTTATGTGACTTCTGGTTTTGCTATTTATGATGCTATGAATGCCATAAAATCTCCAGTTTCAACTATTTGCATGGGATTGGCAGCATCCATGGGATCAATTTTACTTTCGGCTGGTGAAAAAGGCAGAAGATATATTTTTGAACATGGAAAAGTGATGATTCATCAGCCAAGTGGCGGAGCTCAAGGGCCATCGTCTGATATAGAAATTCAAGCAAAAGAAATCATCAAAACAAAGGAAATTGGCGCGAGAATTCTAGCTGAAAACTGTGGACAAACTTTTGAAAAAGTGATGAAAGATTTCAATAGAGATTACTGGATGGATTCTCAAGAATCTATTGGTTATGGTATTGTGGATGGAATATTGAAAGATATTTAATTCTATCCAATCTAATTAAAAAGGCAGAACGAAAGTTCTGCCTTTTTTGATTAATAATTTATTTACTGATCTCGTCTTTGTATATCTGCATTAATTCTTGATAATTTTTTTCTAAGTCAAAATGCTTTTTCAAAATCATTGAAATGGTATTAATGTTTTTTTTAGGTTCTTTAGAATAAGATTCTAAAAATTTTATTAACTCGTTTTCAAAAATATTTAAATCATGATAATTGGTATTGTGAACTGGCAATATATCACCAAAGTTTGTATCTATTGCTAATTGAATATTTTTCTCATCAATTAATCCAATAACGCTAGCTTCTCCGAGTGCTAATAAATCTGTATTCATATAAAGTGCTTCTATTGCTACTCTACCGGCACCAATTACGAGATTTGCTTTTGCTATATAATCCTGCAGGTTTTTTACAAATCCAATTACTTCTACAGAATTGGGATCTTTTTCGTTCAACTTTATGACTGCTTTCTTTCCTTTTTCCGGAAAAACTTCGTACTCCCCTCCTATCAGTTGAATTTTAATAGTTGGATAATTATCTAAAATTTTTGGAAATATTTTTTCTAGAATTTCAGCAAATACGTCGCCCTTAAGTCCATTAAATCTACCAATAAAAGCAATGGTCATTGTGTTCTCTTTAGCTTTTAAAAATAATTTGAATGGATCTGAAATTAAAAACTTATCTATTTCTACACTATCAAAACCATTTGCAATCACTGTAATTTTATGTGGTTTCATTTTCACTTCATTCACCAAGTGAGTGAATAAATTGGGACAAACTGCTATAATTCTATCTCCATAAATATCATACAAACTTGTAGATGCATGCATGTGTTGCCTGCCATGAATGGTAGAAATCAATGGGATTTTTTTTCCTAGAACTGAAAAATAAGAAAGCCAACTTGCAGCTCGCGAATGAGCATGAACTACATCAATTTTATTTTTATTGATAAATTTCCGGATGAAAGTTATGTTTTTAAATCGTTGCAAATGTTTCCTGTTGGTAACTGGAATAGCAGAACATAGAGCCTTGGTTGGTAATATTTCGGAATCTGAAATAATAAAAACTGTATGATTATCGGCAATTTGTCTTTCACTAAGTGCAAGCGCATATGCAACTGAACCGGCGTAAAAAGTTGAGGAAAAGATGTGTAATATGTTCATTAATTTTTAAGAAGTAAACCTATTTCCCGTTCAGTTATTCAAAAAGGATTTCAAATTGCAATTAAACATTTTAATTTAAATGTTTATAAAAAATAACTTTATAAATACTCATAAAAACAATCACACTAATACCACATTTTCATCTTTTACCATTTCTTGATTTTTGAAACATTGGAATAATCTAGCCAAAGTAATTACATCTTTTCTGCAATATGTAACTATTCTTTCTAAATCATTTTCTTGCCAAAAAACTCGATGGACATCACTTCCGTCAATATCATCTTTGGGGGTAGGAATACCGAAAACTGCTGCTAATAAATTGATGGAAGTATAGCTTTTGTAATCACCAAATTTCCAAAGATCCATGGTATCTAAATGATTTACTTCCCAAGGTTTTCTACCTGCAGTATCCAAAATTTTTGGAAGGGAAATTCTGTTGATCAGCATTCTACGCGCTAGAAATGGAAAATCAAATTCTTTTCCATTATGGGCACAAAGTAATTTATCAGCATTTAAACCAACAAGCATTTTTGCAAAATCAATTAGAAAATCTTTTTCATTTAATCCATAATAAGATTTCAAATGGATTTCTTTTCCATCATTATGCAAAACTCCAGCAATGATGCAAGCTATTTTTCCAAATTCTGCATAAATACCTGCTCGATTATAATGCATATCATCAGGCAGAATTTCATCGCGATAACTATTAGAAATTTTTCGTTCCCATAATGCTTGAAAAATTTTGGGTACAGATTTGAAATCAGGAAATGCAGGTACAGTTTCTATATCAACAAAAATAACCTGATCGGATTTTATTTGATTAAGCATAACGTTTTTTTCTATTCCTAAAAATAGTAAAAATCAGCTTATAAAATAATTATGCGATTAAAACGCCAGGCTTATTAATCAAAGGAACGCGGATAAAATTAAATTCTGTAATACTTTCAGTTAGAAATATAAATTTTTTATCATAAATAGTTCCATCTATATAGTAAGAGACTAGATATTCATTATTAATAGCAAAAAGTTTATCGTCTATTGCTTCTACAAAAGCATAGGAATTTGCGTCCATATCTCCTAAAGCATGACGAAGTACTGAGGTTTTAACTTCGTCGCCTTTGAAAGTTCCATATCCTTTTGAGCTTACCAAAACAGTAGAAATGGGTATCTTTTTAAAATTAATGATATAAACATTCCAGACTTTGTAGGTGCTAGTTTCTTCTTCTAAAATTACAGCTATACCAATATTTTCTACCTTATTATCTGGTAAATCTTTAATCATAAAAAAGAATTATTTTTTTGCCTTGGCAAATCTTTTGGTTGGAACTTTTTTGGCTGGAGGCGCATCTTTTGCTAATTCTAAACATTGCTCAAGCGTAAGACTTGTAGGCTCCACTCCTTTTGGAATTTTCACATTTTGTTTTCCAACCGCAATGAAAGGTCCCCAACGTCCATTCAAAACTTTTACTTCCGCATTCTCTGGAAAGCTAAGAATCAATTTATCGATATCTTTTTGTCTTTTATCCTTGATAATCTGAATAGCAACCTCTTCTTCTAAAGTATGCGGATCTTGATCTTTTGGAAGAGAATAGAAAGCAGAACTATGAGAAATATACGGTCCAAATCTTCCTATTGCAACTTTCATGTCTTTATCTTCGAAAGTTCCAACCAGTTTAGGAAGTTTAAAAAGTTCTAATGCATCTTCCAATGTAATGGATTCAATCATTTGACCTGCTTTCAAACTTGCATATTTTGGTTTTTCCTCACTGCCTTCTACTGTTTCGCCGATCTGCACAAATGGACCATAACGACCAATTCTTACACTTATCTTTTTATTAGTAGCTGGATCAAATCCCAATTCTCTTTGACCATTGGCACGTTCGGCAGTTTCCATTGTGCTTTCTACTTCAATGTGAAATGGTCTATAGAAAGTTTCAATCATTTTGGTCCATTCTTGCATTCCTTGAGCAATCTCATCGAATTCCTTTTCCACTTTTGCAGTGAAATTAAAATCGACAACTGCATTGAAATGTTGAACCAAAAAATCATTTACTACTGCGCCAATATCACTTGGGAAAAGTTTATTCTTTTCTGTTCCTGTAGTTTCTGTTTTTGTAGATTGTTGGATTTTTCCGTTTTCTAATTCATATAATCCAAAGGTTCTTTGTTTTCCTTCTCGATCTTCTTTAATTACATATCCTCTTTTTTGAATTGTAGAAATGGTTGGAGCATAGGTACTTGGTCTTCCAATTCCTAATTCCTCTAATTTCTTTACCAAACTTGCTTCTGTATATCTTACTGGAGGTCTAGAAAATCTTTCGGTTGCAGACATTTTTCTGAAAAAAAGATTTTGATCTTTTTTTAATGGAGGTAAAACGCTATCTGCTTTTTCATCATCTTCTGGATTAAACTCTTGCTCCTCATCGGTTCCTTCTAAGTAAACTTTTAAGAATCCATCAAATTTCATTACTTCTCCTTGAGCAACTAATTCTTCGCTTCTTGTAGAAATTTCAATTTTTGCTACTGTCTTTTCAAATTGAGCTTCACTCATTTGAGAAGAAATAGCACGTTTCCAAATCAACTCATACAATCGTTGTTCAGAGGCATCGCCATCTGTTTTATGCTGATCAAAATAAGTGGGCCGTATGGCTTCGTGAGCTTCTTGAGCATTAGAATTTTTGGTCTTGTACCTTCTTAATTCATGATAATCTTTACCATAAGCACTTTTTATTTCTTTTTCTGCTGCTTCTAATGCAGTATCCGAAAGGTTTACAGAATCAGTACGCATGTAGGTTATTTTTCCAGATTCGTATAGTTTCTGAGCAACGGTCATCGTTCTGGAAACAGAAAATCCTAATTTTCTACTTGCCTCTTGTTGTAAGGTAGAAGTGGTAAATGGAGGGGATGGAGATTTTTTTAAGGGACGAACTTCTAACGATTTAACTTTATAGGATGCAGGAATACAATCTTTCAAAAATTTTTCAGCATCACCTGGCAAAGTAAATTTCTGACTTAATTCTGCTTTTAAATTAGTTTTTTTATCATCGGTAGAGAATAAGGCTACCACTTTATATTGCGAATTTGATTTGTGTGAATTGTACTCTCTTTCTCTTTCAACAATAATTCTAACAGCAACCGACTGCACTCTACCTGCTGAAAGGGAAGGTTTAATTTTTCTCCATAAAACAGGAGAAAGTTCAAAGCCAACTAATCTATCTAAAACTCTACGAGCTTGTTGCGCATGTACCAAATCATAATCTATACCACGAGGATTATCAATTGCTTTTAAAATAGCTGGTTTGGTTATTTCATGAAATACGATTCGCTTGGTGTTTTTTTCTGTCAATCCAAGTTCCTCAAATAAATGCCAACTAATCGCCTCTCCTTCTCGGTCCTCATCGGATGCTAACCAAACCATTTCGGCTTTCTTTGCTAACTTTTTTAATTCAGAAACAATCTGCTTTTTGTCTTCTGGAACTTCATACACTTGTGCAAACTTATTATTTACATCTATTGCATCATTTCCTTTGGCTAAATCGCGAATATGCCCATAGCTAGATTTTACTAAAAAATCTGCTCCCAGATAACCTTCTATGGTTTTAGCTTTCGCTGGTGATTCTACAATCAATAAATTTTTGGCCATTTTTTCAACTATCAAATTGCAAATAAACAGATTTATAAATCTATATAGCAAATAAATTTATGATAGCTAAAGAAAATGTATTGAAATAATTTATTAAATGCCTATATCTTAACAGTTTTCATTCTTCATAAAAATAAAACTTTGAATAGAAAATGGAATGTCGGATTTCTAAATTAAAATATTGAAACCTATCTTAACTAATCAAAAAATAGTTCGGCTCTTCGGCTATCGTTAAAAGTAAAATTTATTAATAAAAAGTAAAATGTAAGAAGTATGATTTTATTAATTTTTAATTGGTTTCCAAACCAAAACTCACTTCCACAAACCTTTTTTATTTTCTCTTGCCTTTTGTTGTAGTTTCACAAACAAACTAGCATACTTTACATTAGGCGGCACGGTTAGTACTTTTGCATAGCCTTCACTTATTAAATGTCCATTTAGAAAAACTCCATTTGATAAATATACATAGGCTAAGGTTCTTCCATATTTATCCTTGCGCCCAACATCATACATTAATTTTACTTTTTTGAATAAAATCAATTTGGTTAAATACTTTTGAGATTGTGAGCCATAATATCCAATTTTTTTGTACTTGCTTGGGTGTGATTCTGGTGCATCTATTCCTATTAATCTTACTTTAATTTTATCATTACCATTTTGAATGGTAAAAGTATCTCCATCGGCAACTTTTACTACTTGATAAAAGATTTCTATTGGCTTTGTTTTCTGAATTGGAAACAAATTCAACAAGGTTATAAGAAGTAAATACAATGGCATTTAGGTAAAAATTTATTTGTTTTAAAAAAATAGAATTGGTTTATTGTTCAATTTTATCGAAAACATAACCGCCTTTTTCTGCTCCCCAAACCTGCTTTCCTTCTTTATCAAATCCTTGATCCCAACTGATTAATTTGTCTTTGTAAATGGTAACCTTAGACCTTGCAAAAGATGCTCCTCGCAAATCGCTTGGGCAAGAATTATCGCCTGTTTTACCAGAAAATACATCATCAAATTTTACCATAAAAACTGAACAACCATCTTTCAAGATTAAAGAATCTTTACTCAAATCATTAAATAATAGTGCATTAGAATAGCCTCCAACATACTTTTTTGGATTTGGTAATAAATAAACGGCACTTTCAAACGAGGCGCCATTATTAATTACTTTATAAATCCTTTGTCTATAAGGTTTCTCTTGCAAAGTAGACATGGCTTGCTCTACATAAAGCCAATTTTCATCGGTAGATGTTGGCCAAATTTTGGTCATGTGCAATCGAATATCATAATAATCAGTGTCTGATTTAGATTGTGCTTCGCTGCTGAATGAACCTTGCATTCGGGAGAGTAATTCCTTTAAATCATTACTATTAGATTGTGCTTTCGCTAAAAATGGAAGGATAAACAAGATTAGTAGTGCTAGTTTTTTCATGATATTAAGTTTTTTATGGATGGATAAATATGCATTTTATTTATTTCCTAATGAATGATGAATTGAATGATCGTATTTAAATTTCAAAGTATAAAGCTATTGACATTTTCATCATGAAAATTTAACATTAACCTAATACTCGTTTGCAAAATCCAAATATCATTTCAACTACTTTTATTTTTAAACATCATTTCAAATCAAAATGGAAACCTTGTTTGGAATTTTACTTATTATTCTTTTTTTCTAATTGGATTCTTAAGATTTCTAATTTAAAACCAAAGAACGATGATAAAAACAGATACATAGTTATTAGCCTCTTTTTAATTGCAGCAATCGTCTTGTCAAATGATTTATATAAAAATTTCAATAAGCAAAAAGTTTATTTTTTCATCATAATAGTTGGCTTCACTGGCTATTCACTTTTTACAAATACTATGAAGCAAAGAGCCATTAAACTAAATAAATCAACCAATACAAACCTTAGCAAATAAACAATTTCGTAGCGTACGTCTGAATAATCCCCACATTAAATTGTTTTTCTATGGGAGCATGATTGGCCGGAATGAAAATTAGCATTATGAATAAATAAACACTAAAAGTAAATGTAGATCTATTTCTTTTGGAGGCTTAAAAAGAAAAATCGATTCTAAGTATAGGAAAGAATAATCAAGTATTATTATGGATTACAATAAAAAATTTCGAAAAGATAATAAATTCAAATAACTACGAATGTCATTAAAATTAGAACTTGTTTAAAAATATGAAAAGTATATTAGAAAAAAGTCATGATTCAAATTGATAAGTGAATAGGATTTATGCCAATAAAAATTACATTCAGATATCAAATTTTAGAATAAAGAGATCTTAAGAAAACTACCATCTTTTCATTTAATGATAATGATAGTAAAAGCTTATATTAAAGGTATTCAACTTAGTTTAAAAAACATTTGATCATCTAAAAATGGGTTTTGTATAAGTTTAATCAAATAAAGTTTCTAAAACCTATGTTTCAAAATTTTTAATTTTGAAACATAAACCAGTTTTTTATTAGAGCTCAAATTGTATTTATAATAAGTAAACTTTTTGAGTTTTATTCTTTTTAACGATTATTTAAAGAAAATTTAATATTAATTTAATATTGGTCTAATAAATTCAGTCTATTTTTGTTAAAAAAAATAATATTATGAAAAAAAATTCTTTTCCCTATCTGCTTATTAATCTTTATCTCTTGTCAGAAAACTGATGATTAAGTTAATATGAAACCATCAATTTCAAATGGTACTGAAAGCATCAATGAAGTTGAACTTTCAAATGATGAAGATTTAATAGCATTAGAAACAATTCAGTTAGATTTTATAAAAAGAATTCAGGAGCAAAATGTAAATCTTAACGATTTACAACCAATTCTTGCCTCTGGAGATGTTAATGGTTTAAAAGAAATTTTGGGTTATTCAGATCAAGAAATTCTTGATCTAGATAATGCGGTTTTAAATCATCGGAATGCATTATTAACAAAATTCCCTGAATTAGATCAATATGCTACAGATAGTTTATCTGATTGTGTATGTACAACAGGTTCTGATACAGAAATTGCAGAAGCATCTTTTACTGTACTTTCTGGACTAGTTGACATTGAAAATCTTCCTTCTGAAAGATTTACTAATAATTGTAACTGGGGAAGGTATGGAGCATGCTTAATAGTATCAGGTACTTTTGGTTTTGTTGGATTTCTTGCAGGAGGATTTATATGTTATTGCGAATATTGTGTAAGTCAATATAATTTGTGTTAAATAATATAATAAAAGTATTTGGTTGAAGCACCAAATGCTTTTATTTTAATCAATCTTAAGATAGTACTGTATGGAAACTTTTTTTGCGATTTTACCTTTTTTTTTAATAATAATCATTGGATTTTTCAGATATGTAATCATAAAACCAGATAATGATTATAAAAACAGATATTTCATTATTCCTTTGTATTCAATTGCTGCTTTCTCTTTAATAATCAATACCTATCAGGAATTTAGTAAAGGTAAGTCGATGGGTATAGTAATCCTTTTAGTATATGGTGGATTCACACTTTATTTTAGAATAAAAAAACAAAGAGCTATTGAATTAGAAAAAAGGAAAAACGAAGGTTTTATCAATTGATCTTTTTAATCAAATTCATTTTCAACCTAGGTCTGAATAATCCCCACATTAAATGGTTTTTCAATCGGAGCATGATTGGCAGCAGCAATTCCTGTTGAAATTACTTTCCTAGTATCAGTCGGATCGATAATCGCATCAACCCAAAGCCTTGCTGCCGCATAATAAGGTGAAGTTTGTTCATCATATCGTTTGGTAATAGAATCCAAAAGTTCTTTTTCGGCTTCAGGAGTTATCAACTGACCTTTTGCTTTCAAAGATGCTACTTCCATTTGAAGCAAAGTTTTGGAAGCAGAACCACCACTCATAACCGCTAACCTTGCACTTGGCCAAGCCAGCATTAATCTTGGATCATACGCCTTGCCGCACATGGCATAATTACCAGCACCATAGGAATTCCCAATCACAACTGTAAACTTTGGAACAACTGAATTGGCAACTGCATTCACCATTTTTGCTCCATCCTTAATAATGCCACCATGTTCTGATCGTGAACCCACCATAAAACCAGTTACATCTTGAAGAAAAACCAAAGGAATTTTTTTCTGATTGCAATTCATAATAAAACGAGTGGCTTTGTCTGCACTGTCTGAATAAATAACTCCTCCAAACTGCATTTCTCCTTTTTTAGATTTCACCACTTTACGCTGGTTGGCTACAATTCCTACTGCCCAACCATCTATTCTGCCCAATCCGCAAACAATAGATTTGCCATACAAAGCTTTGTATTCTTCAAAACTTCCATTGTCCAAAATACAATCCAGCATATCGTTCATGCTGTATTGCTGATCTCTGTTTTCTGGTAAAATACCAAAAACATCGCTTTCATCCCGTTTGGCGGGAGCTGGTTTTATCCTGTCAAAACCTGCTTTAGTATTCGCACCTGTATGGCTCATGATCGTTCGGATAGATTCCAAACAGGTTTTATCATCTTTATGCTTATAATCGGTCACTCCAGAAATTTCGCATTGAGTAGTAGCACCGCCCAAGGTTTCGTTGTCCACATCTTCTCCAATCGCAGATTTTACTAAATAAGAACCCGCCAAAAAAACAGATCCTGTTCCTTCCACAATCATAGCCTCGTCACTCATAATCGGCAAATAAGCTCCACCAGCAACACAACTGCCCATAATAGCGGCTATTTGTATAATTCCCATGGACGACATGATGGCATTATTCCGAAAAATTCTTCCAAAATGTTCCTTATCCGGAAAAATTTCGTCTTGCAGAGGAAGAAAAACTCCAGCACTATCTACCAAATAAATAATAGGTAATTTATTTTCGATAGAAATTTCTTGTGCTCTAAGGTTCTTTTTGGCGGTCATCGGAAACCAAGCACCCGCTTTCACGGTGGCATCGTTTGCTACAATCACACATTGCCGACCAGATACCATTCCAATTCCGGCAATAACGCCAGCAGAAGGGCAACCACCATATTCGCTATACATGCCATCGGCAGCAAAAGCACCGATTTCCAAAAAGAAACTTTTGGGATCTATCAAGTTTTCTATACGCTCGCGAGCAAGCATTTTGCCTTTCTCATGTTGTTTGGCGGCATTTTTCTCTCCACCACCTGCATGTACCTTTTTAAGTTTAGTCTTAAGTTCGTAAAGTAACTGTTTGTTGACGTCTTCGTTTTTGTTGAAAGTGATATCCATACTAGAAATTTGCCGAATTTAGGATTTTACTTATACATAGGAAGATGAAAATGCAATTGA
>JBBQYA010000025.1:0-32000 GCA_038209155.1 Sphingobacteriales bacterium
ATTATCTTGCAATCAAAAGCGAACAAGCCCTTGGCAAAAGATTTTATAATAGAACGTCTTAAAAAAGAATTTAAAGGAAGAGAAGCATTTTCCAGAGAAGAACTCTTTGACCTCTACCGACATTTTGAACCTGAGTTGAAAGAGACAACTTTCAGATGGAGAATCTACAATCTCAAAAACAAACAGATAATCACAACAATTTCAAGAGGACTTTTTACACTTTCATTTAAGCCAGTTTTCAAGCCTGATATTGAAGACATCGAAAGAAAAATATTTTTAAAAATTGAAAAGCAATTTCCCTCATTAAAACTCTGCATTTGGTCAACCAAAATTGCCAACGAGTTTATGCTACATATTCCCGGGAAATTCATCACGATTCTACAAGTTGAAAAGGAAGCAATAGAACCTGTTTACGGTTTTCTTAAAGACCAAAATTTTCGCAATGTTTTTATTCAGCCCGAAGAAAAAGAAATTGAACGTTACATTTATGAAACTGAAACAGCAATTGTATTGCAGCCAATTGTTTCAAAATCCCCAACTCAAAAGGTAAATAAGGTTGCAACAACTACGCTTGAAAAGCTGATAGTAGATTTGTATTGCGACAAAAAACTTTTTGCTGCTTTTCAAGGAAGTGAATTTGTTCACATCATCAATAACGCTTTCAAAAGATATTCAATTGATTTCACCAAACTTTTTCACTATGCAAAAAGACGAAGGAAAGAAACTGAACTTGTAGTATTTTTTTCAGAGAAAACTGATATTCCAAATAGTATTTTGAATGATTGATATTAAATCACTCTCAGCAGAATGGATTACTGAGAAAAGAAATAAATACAGCAAAGACCCTAACCTAATGGAAAGCATGATTTATGCTTTGTATCTCTTAGAGCAATTGCAATTAACGGGACTGGATATTATTTTCAAAGGTGGAACAAGTTTGATTCTACTGATGGAACAACCTAAAAGATTTTCAGTTGACATTGATATTATCGTAAGCTCAAAAATCAGTCGTGAGGAGTTGGAAAAATATCTTTTAAAGATTTTTGAGACAAGTGCATTCACAAGAATGGAATTGGACGAAAAGAGAAGTTACAATGGCAATATTCCTAAAGCTCATTACAAGTTTATTTTTAACTCAAACTTTCCAAACAAAAATAAAGAGGGGAATGTAATTTCCAATCCCGAAAGAGAAATTTTACTTGATATTCTTTTTGCAAATAACCATTATCCAATTGTTATTGGAAGAGCATTAGAAACAGAATGGCTATAACAAACCGATAAACCAGTAATTGTTAAAACACCTGACATCAATTCAATCACAGGTGATAAGCTGACAGCATTTGCGCCTAATACAATAGGGGTTCCATACAACATGGACAAGGAAAAAGAAATAATGAAGCAACTATTTGATGTTGGCTGCTTGTTTCATTTACTTACTGATGTAGAAGTATTTAAAAAATCATTTTTTGAATTTGCAAAAGGAGAAATTGCTTACCGACCAGAACGGAAAATTGAATCAGTTGAACAAGTTCTTAAAGACATTATTGACACAGCATTGATAATAGCAAAAAAGGACATCTTAAAAATTGAGGAAGAAAAAGCAAAGTATGCGGAAATAAATACAGGCATTAACCAATTCAGACATTTTGTTTTTCAGGGCAAATTTGACATCTTAGAAGCACAAGTTGCAAGCTCAAAAGCCGCTTACTTGGCCGCAATTGTTTTGACAGACTACAAGGAAGAAATAAAACAGTTTAGCAAGGACACTGACTTAAGTGACTATTTGATTAAAAATACTGAATATAATTTTCTTAATAAGAGACTGAAATATATTGCCGAAGGGGAAGCTCTTTTTTACTGGTTTCAAACTATCAATCTACTTTATCCAAATACTGATTAAGAAAGCTATCGAACAAAAAAATACACTTTTAAAAAACGCACAAGTCATCGCTGAAAGCATTTTTTTTAGAACGAGTCTGTGATTCAAAATCGCTAATTACTTGTAGCTGCAATAAGATGTGATCCTTCGCTTGCACTCAGGAAGGCAAGGTTTGTTACTGCAAAATAGGAAGTAAAAGACAAAGAGATTTACAAATGTCTAATTATAAAGAATAATCTTGAGGCTCCGCCATTTAGTAGGATGTGATCTTTCGCTTACACTTAGGATGACGGGGTTTTTTACTTCAAAATAGGAAGTGAAAGACCATGAGATTTACAAATGTCTAATTATATAGTAAAATCTTGGGGCTCCGCCATTTAGTAGGATGTGATGCTTCGCTTGCACTCAGGATGACGGGGTTTTTTACTGCAAAACAGGAAGTGAAAGATATCGAGATTTACAAATGTCTAATTATAAAGAATAATCTTGAGGCTCCACCATTTAGTAGGATGTGATCCTTCGCTTGCGATGACAAGGTTTATTACAACTTATTAAAATTCCTAATTTATTTTTGGACAGTTTTAAACATTAAATGTTGAATTAAAGACTAAACTTCCTCTTTTGCGAGAAGGATTGTAGCGGCATCCTTTTTTTGTTTTTCACAAAAAAAGATATAGCGGAAAGCCTGATTTTTTTCTATTCCCCTTTTTTGGGGAAAAGAAAAAAACTCGCCATTATTATTTAATTAAGTGAAATAAAATAGATGTGGGAATATCCATCATTATTTTTATTAAATGAAATAAAACAGAAGTTGGTATTTCCATAACTATTTAATTAAATGAAATAAAACAGAAGTGGGTATATCCATCAATATTTAACTAATTGAAAGGAAAAAGAAGTGGGTATCTCCATCATTATTTAATTAAGTGAAATACAACAGAAGTGGGAATATCCATAATTATTTAACTAAACTAAAGGATATAGATTTTAGAATATTTATCACTATTTATATAAGTAAAATAAAACGGATGTAAGTATCTCCATTATTATTTAACTAATTGAAATAAAAAAAAATAGGAATAGCAAATCCATAAAAAAACTCAATTCAAAATCTTTGCTGGATAATTGAATTGAGTTTTGATAACCTAAATAAATAGGTTTGAAAAAAATAATAAGGACTTATTTCTTGTCATCTTCGTCTTTTACTAATAGGGTGAGGAATGCCGCCAATATCATGGAACAACCGCCTAAAACGATGGTGTGGATGGCTTCGCCGCCGAATACGTGGGTGGTGAACCAGCCTAAAACGGATGCTGCTAATATTTGTGGTATTACGATGAAATAATTGAACATGCCCATAAACATTCCCATCTTTTTGGGTGGTAAAGAGCCGGCTAGAATGGCATAGGGCATGGATAAAATACTTGCCCATGCTAAGCCGATACCTACCATAGATAATAAAAGCATTTCGGGGTCGGTGATGTAAGAAATGGAGATTAAACCGATACCACCGGCAATAAGGGCGATCATGTGGACGAATTTTCGGCTTGTACGGTTGGCGATAACGGGTAGTAGGAAGGCGAAAAGTGCTGCAAAGCCATTGTAGACTGCGAAACAAACTCCTACCCAATTGGCGCCTTCGTTGTAAATAGCTGAGGAACTATCGGTGGAACCATAAACGTGTTTGGTAACTGCATTGGTGGTATAAATCCACATGGCGAAGAGGGCAAACCAAGTAAAAAATTGTACAACTGCCAATTGTTTCATGGTGGTTGGCATTTTGAAAAGATCGGTTACGATGGTGAGAATGCCAACTTTGGGCTCGTCTGCTTCGGGATCAAAGGGTACATATTGCTTGAATTCTTCTGGAGGATATTCTTCTGTTTTGAACACTGTCCAAGATACTGCTGAAATGAAAACTACGGCTCCGATGAAAAAGGAAAACATAACTGAATCTGGTATAACGCCGGGTGCGGCTTCATTTGAAACTCCTGCTAGGGTTAATAAATAAGGTAACATGGAAGCTACCACTGCTCCGGTTCCTATGAAAAAACTTTGCATTGCAAAACCAGCGGTACGCTGAGAGGAGGGTAACATATCTCCAACTAATGCTCTGAATGGCTCCATGGAAACATTTATAGAGGCGTCTAAAATCAATAAACAACCAGCAGCAATCCACAAAACGGATGCAAATGGAAAAATGAATAAGGCAATGGAAGAGAGAATGGCTCCTACTAAAAAGTATAATCGTCTGCGACCGAGACGGCCCCAAGTATGATCGCTCATGTAGCCGATAATGGGCTGAACTAAAAGTCCGGCTATGGGAGCGAAAATCCAAAGAATTGGAATTTCTTCTACTTTGGCGCCTAGGGTTTCAAATATTCTGCTGACATTGGAGTTTTGCAATGCGAAACCAAATTGAATTCCCAAAAACCCAAAACTCATGTTCCAGATTTGCCAAAAAGATAATTTTGGTTTCTCTTTGACTATATTTCTGGTTTTGGTTTCTTGTTTTATTTCGGCTGTAGCTTGCATGATTTAGAATTGAGAATTTGAATTTGAGAGTTGAATTTTAATTTGCTCTGGATGCTTAAATTATTTATTTAATGAATTATTTTTTTATTGATTGTTTAATATTAAAAATTTATTTTGAATTAGAGTTATTTATTTGATTTAACCATGTTTTTCAAAATTCAGATTCAATTTTATTTACCTTATTTTAAATTTATTTTATTCTTCTTCTATATTAAAAATAAATGCTCCTAATGGTGGTAATTCCATTTTTACTCCGCTAGAAACATTTTCCAAATTCATAACTTCTGATGCTTTTATGCTGAATGGCATGGTTTTGTCGTTTATCAAATCGGTAAATTTATATTTTTTGTTTGTAGCTAAACCCATCATTTGCCATGCTCCTTCTGGTATTTTAATAGCAACTTTAGAAAACTTATTCTGATTAAAATTCACAACAATTAATTGTCTGCTAGTTCCATTATATCTAAGATAACAGTACATTTTTTCGTCTAAATAACCCATACTTTTCCCTTCTGAGTTTACATATTGCAAACCAAAAAAGTCTCCATTTGCTAATGATTTGTACTCGGTAACTAAATTTAATAATCGGGAATAAAAACTTCGTAAACTTTTTTGCGCAGGAGATAATTGACCACCGTCAAATTTTCCATTGTTCATCCATTTTTGATGTTCGGGTACTCCCCAATAATCAAAAATGGTGGTTCTGCCATCTTCACCTTGAAAACCTTCGTTGCCTTTGCCTGGTTCGCCAACTTCTTGACCGAAATATATCATAGCTGGCCCTCGATCTAAAGTAGCACTTATGGTCATAGCTGGTATGCCAGTAAGGTTATTTCCAGAAAATTGCGGTGAGGCTAAACGTTGTTCATCATGGTTTTCTAAAAAGCGGAGCATGTGATTAGAAATTCCTTTGCTTTGCTCCTGCCAGCAATAGGTAATATCTTTGGTAGTTCCAGTTCCGCTCATTAATCTTCGAAGAGCATCATATAAACCTACTTTATCATATAAATAATCGAATTTGCCATCCACAATATAGGTTCTGTATAAATCTGGATTATAAGCTTCGGCGATAAAAACGATTTGAGGATTTATGGTTTTGATTTGAGGAATAGCCCAAGCCCAAAACTCAACGGGAACAAATTCAACTACGTCGCACCGGAAACCGTCTACACCTTTTTTTGCCCAATAGGAAAGGATATCTCGCATTTTGAACCAAGTATTTGGTATCGGATCGAAATAGGTTTTTTTATTGTTCTGAACATCAACTCCATAATTTAATTTAATGGTTTCGTACCAATCATTTACAGATGGAGAAGCTGAAAAAACATCGTTTCCGGTTGCCTTGGCAGGGCTTTCAAGCATTTTATTATCAAAGGCTGCAAAGCTTGCAGTTCCATAAGCATTCTGTGGAACTTGTAACTCTTGACCGGGTAAATAGTAAAAATTATTCTGTGGGTCAAAGGTTTTAGTCTTATCATCATTCTCGCCAAAATCTTTTGTACCTGCTGGTTTAGCATCAGAGTTATATAATCTGGCTACATGGTTTGGAATGAAATCAATAATTACTTTCAATCCATTTGCATGAGTTCTGCTTACTAAATCTTCGAATTCTTTCATTCTATTTTTAGGATCAGTCGCCAAATCTGGACTGATATCGTAATAATCTTTGATGGCGTAAGGTGAACCTGCCCGCCCTTTTACTACATCAGGATCATCATTTGGAATATCAATAGCAGTATAATCTGCCATGGTTGCATGCTCCAAAACTCCAGTATACCAAACATGGGTGATACCTAATTTTTTGATTTCTGCTAAAGCAAGATTATTGATGTCGGCGAATTTACCCACTCCATTTTCTTCTCTAGATCCATAATATTTATTGGTTGTTTTTTTGTTTCCGAATAGCCTTGTCATTAATTGGTACACAACTAATTTATCTGTTTTAACTGGCTCATCAATGCTTCCAAGACTTGTTTGGATTGGCTCTTCAATAGTTCCAACATTTGATTGGGTTGGCTCATCAATGGTTCCAACACTTGTTTGTGCTGACTCTTCATAATTTAAATACATTCTTTGAATTTGGCGATTAAAGGTAAATGAGCTCCATAGCATTATGCTTGAAAGCAAAATAAGGGTTAGAATTGATCGCTTCATTTTACGGAGTATACTTATCTTTTGTTTGTTTAAAGATTCTAAATGTATTTATTTATTTTGAAAATCGGAAAAATGGCGAAATATTTAAAGGAATAGATTGAATTTCTACCATTTATTGTTTTTAAAAAATGAATTTATGTTTTAAAATTACGCATAATGCGTAATGCAAAATGCGTAATGCAAAATGTGTAACGCAAAATGTGTATTTTTGAAAATGGAAAAAGAAAAAAATGCATTCCCAGTAAGTGGCTATCATGGTAGTAAATACTTCTGCGACAGAGATAAAGAACTAAAAAAATTGATTACTAATATTGAAAATGGTATAAACACTACCCTATTATCCATAAGACGAATGGGTAAAACTGGCCTAATAAATCATTTATTTTATGAAATAAATGATCCAAACGAGAAAGTTTGTATCTATTTTGACTTGTATGCAACGGAAAAACAGAAAGATTTTGTAGATTTATTAAGCTCAGCATTGCTACAAGCATTACCAAAAAAATCAAAAATAGGGGCAAAGATTTTCGATTATATTAAAAGTCTAAGACCTACTTTAACTTTCGACCAACTTACAGGAATGCCAACGGTAAGCTACACCTCCCAAAATAGTAAGGAAAATGAAGAATCGCTAAATAGTTTATTCCAATTTTTAGACAAAACAGGGCAACACTATGTAATAGCTATAGATGAGTTTCAACAAATTGCAAACTATCCGGAGAAAAATACAGAGGCCATGCTAAGAACGCTAATTCAAAATCTAAAACATGTCAATTTCATTTTTTGCGGTAGTAGTAAGCATGTATTAAATGAAATGTTTAATAATAGCAAGAGACCATTTTTTGGTAGCACCCAATTTATTTATTTAAATGAAATAGATTATAAGGTTTATGGAGCATTTATAAAAAATCATTTTGTTGAAAAGAAAATTAAAATAGAAGAGGATGCGCTGAACTATATTTTAGATTTCAGCAGAAGACATACGTATTACACCCAAGTAATTTGTAATAAATTATATGCCACCATTAATAAATTAATAGCAATTCAAGATGTAAAAAATCAATGTGCCGAACTATTAAAAGAAAATGAACCTACCTATTTAAATTACAGAAATCTGCTTACAACTTCGCAATGGAATTTGCTAAAAGCGATTGGTAAAGAAGAAAAGCTATATCAACCAAACTCACAAAGATTTATAGCAACTCATCATTTAGGAACTCCATCCAATGTGCAACGCTCGCTGGAATCGTTACTTACCAAAGAAATGATTTTTAAAGAAGAAAATGCAGATGGTGTTTTTTACAGTGTATATGACTGTTTTCTAGCAAGATGGTTAGAGATTTATGTGAGGTAGGAGTCGCTATCTAAAAAGTTTATTATCCTCGAATTCAATGACATTGATAGTCTGAAAAATCGTGTAAATTATTTAAATAACAACTAATAGTACCTAATTAAAAAAATCAATATTCCTGCTTCAAAGGATGAATAACCAATTCATCAATCACCACATGTTTAGGTGCAGAGAGGATATATAAAACTGAATTAGCGATATCTTCTGGCTTTAAATATTCACTCATTTTATCAGAACCCGGTATAGAATTATTGAAATAAGTATCTACAATACCGGGGTAAATTACAGAAACCTTAACCCCATGAGGTCGTAATTCTTTGCGAACAGCCAAATTAAGTGCATTCTGTGCATATTTACTGGAGCAATAAACCGAGCCAGTTTCAAAAGTTCGGGTAGATACATCGGAAGCAATCGTAATGATGTGCCCTGATTTTTGGGTTTTCATGATGCTAGAAAACTCTCTTAGGAATATAAATGTGGCACGAACATTCACATCCATTATTTGATCGTATTCTTCAATACTTACTTCATCAATATTTTTAAATGTACCTGTACCAGCGTTATTAATTAAAAAATCAATTTTACCAAATCTCTCGATTCCCTTTTCTATAGAATTTAAAATTTCTCTTTCATTCGTAATATCACAAACGATGGATACTGTTTCTGCAGAAAATGCTTTAATTTCTTCTTCTAAGCTTTTTAATTCCTCTTCACTCCTTGCTATCAAAATTGTATTAACTCCATTTTTAGCTAATTCTAAAGCAATGGCTCTTCCGATACCTTTGGATGCACCAGAAATAATTGCAGTTTTATTAGCTATTGATTCCATAAATATTTTATTTATTTAAATGCTCAATCTCTTTTGTTTTTCCAGATTCTATTGAATGCTTTGTATCAAAAACAGAAAGAGAAATTGCATTTCCAGAAATATTTTTAATCAAAACCGAATTAGGATTTATGATAATTTGTAATAAATTTCCTCTAAATCGTATTTTAAAGGATAATGATTTCCAGTCGTTGGGTAGAAAAGGAGCAAAATATAATTCATTATTTCTCACTCTCATACCTCCAAAACCCATCACGACAGACATCCAAGTTCCTGCCATGCTGGTAGTGTGGCAACCATCTTCTGTATCATTATTATAATCGTCAATATCTAATCGGGATGTTCTTAAATAAAACTCATAGGCTCTGTCTCTATCCCCAAGTTTTGCAGCAATTATGGCATGAACGCATGGAGAAAGCGAAGATTCATGCACGGTTCTTGGTTCATAAAAATCATAATTTCTTCGTATTGTTTCTATATCAAAGTTCTCTTCAAACAAAAATATTCCTTGCAAAACATCGGCTTGTTTAATAAAACAAGATCTTAGTATTCGATCCCAAGACCATTTTTGATTTAAAGGTCGATCTTCTTTCGGTAAATCTTTCACCAAAATTTGTTCTTTATCTAAATATCCATCTTGTTGAAGAAAAATTCCTAATTTTTCATCAGATGGCAAATACATATTTGCAATTATTGAATTCCAACGAGCAGTCTCCGTTTCTTTTTCAAAACTTAAGTTTTTCAGAATTTCATTTAATCGAAATTTATTGGTTTTAGCTAATTTTTCCATTGCCTCTAAACAATATTTCATTGTCCAAAGTGCAATAGTATTGGTGTACCAATTATTATTAATATTGTTTTCGTACTCGTTTGGCCCAGTTACACCGAGCATCACATATTGTTGCTTTTGTTCAGAAAATGTTATTCTCTGGCTCCAGAAACGAGATATTCCAATTAAAACATCTAAACCAAACTCTGCTAAATAAGATTCATCTCCTGTATATCGAACATAATCATAAATTGCAAAAGCTATAGCTCCATTTCTATGAATTTCTTCAAAAGTAATTTCCCATTCATTATGACATTCTTCACCGTTCATTGTCACCATTGGGTATAGTGCTGCACCTTTATTAAATCCTAATTTTGCTGCATTTTCAATTGCTTTCTGCAAATGTTTATGTCGATAGATTAATAAATTTCTTGCAACTTTTTGTGGAGCTGTCGCTAAATAAAAAGGTAAACAATACGCCTCTGTATCCCAATAAGTGCTACCTCCGTATTTTTCTCCCGTGAAACCTTTTGGCCCAATATTCAATCTTTCATCTTCACCCGTATAAGTTTGATTTAGCTGAAAAATATTGAAACGAATTCCTTGCTGTGCAGCTGTATCTCCATCAATGATTATATCACTCTCTTTCCATTTATCTCCCCAAGCTTCTGCTTGCTCTGCCAACATGTTTTCATAGCCATGCGCATGAGCATTTTCTAATAGTTGCTTACAAATAATTGGTAATGTTTCCTTCTCGTGGTTTTCTGAGGTAATGCAAGCAATATATTTGTAAATAACGGTTTCCACTCCTTTTGCTGCAGTTTTAGAAACTTTATTTGCGACAAATTTTTCCTTTTCTATGGGTTGAGACTGATATTCAATTTTATGACCGTCTTGAAAAATATCAAACATCATTCCTGTGCATAGGTGAAAACCCGTTTTCTTGGTTCGAACAGTTACAAATGCTTGTCCATATTTTGCCTCTTTAAAAACTTCATCCCAAAATTTTTCATCATAATTAGAATCTTCATTTTTAACATCAGCATCTAAAAATGGGGTGATTTTTAATTTTGCATCGAAATTTAATGGAGTAATGGAATATCGAATTACTGCAGTTTCAGAATTTACAATGCTGCAAAAACGTTTAGAACTCACCTTTACTTCCTTTCCGCTTTTTAATCGTGCTGTGAAACTTCTCTCCAAATATCCTTCCTTCATATTCAATTCTCTGCGGAATTCAAGTACTTCACATTGAGCTAAATCTAATATTTCGTAATCAATTTCTATCCCAATTCCTATCCAATTAGTTGCGTTTAAAACTTTTGCAAAATATTCTGGATAACCATTTTTCCACCATCCCACTCTTGTTTTATCTGGATAATAAATGCCAGCAACATAGTTTCCTTGTAAAGTTTTCCCTGAATATTGTTCTTCAAAATTCGCTCTTTGCCCCATTCTTCCATTTCCAATACTGAAAACACTTTCAGAAACTTTATTATGTGCTGGGTCAAAATTCTCTTCGATAACAGACCATTCATCTGTTTTAAAATACTGTTTCATTATAAATTTTATATAGTTCCTGATTACAGGCTTTGTAATTTTTCTTTAATAGTTTGCCAACTTATTCCTTCAAAAGATGGAATAATAATATTGGCATGTTGTAAATTTTTTTCTGATCCAATTCCTACACAAACCATTCCTGCATTAATTGCAGCATCTATTCCTGCAATTGCATCTTCGAATACTGCGCAGTTTTCTGCATCGGTATTTAATTCTTTTGCCCCAAGTAAAAATACCTCTGGATCTGGTTTTGCATTAGCTATTTTGTTTCCATCAACAATACAATCAAAATAATGAAGCATATTTATTTTCTCCAAAATCATTGTGGAGTTTTTACTTGCAGAACCCAATCCTACTTTTATTCCTTCAGACTTTAGTTCTTGAATAAAAGATTCTACACCGGGCAAAATTTCTGTTTTATCCATTAATGAAATATCCTCTATGTATCGGAGGTTTTTCATTTCTGCTAATTTTATTTTTGTTTTTTGATCTAACTCTACTCCGCCAATTTCTAAAATAATCTCTAATGATCGCATCCGACTTACACCTTTAAGCAATTCATTATCTTCTTCTGTTATATCAAATCCAATATCATTGGCAAGTTTTTTCCATGCACGGTAATGATAGCGTGCAGTGTCTACTATTACTCCATCAAGATCAAATAAACAGGCTTTAATTTCAGGCATTTTATATTTTAATATGGGTAATAATTATTTTTTATTAATCTAAAAGTTTTCTTGAGAAGCAATTTATTATTGTAATTCTAAAATTAAAACTCCTTTAGCTGGAACATCAATTTTTGAAATATCATTTACAACTTTATCAGAAATGATATTTTTGGCTGTTTTCGAAGATTTAATACGCTCTGCAAAACGTGTAGTTTCTACATTTACATTTTTATTATTTTGATTCATGATTACCATTACCGTTTTTGAATCATTATATCTGAAATAAACATAAACACCATCTTCTGGATAAAATTGCATTAATTTTCCACTTTGTACCACTGGATTTGCTTTTCTCCAAAGGGCAATTTTTTGCATATAATCAAAAGCTTCATTTTCTTTTTCTGTTCGTCCAGCTTTGGTAAACTTGTCTGTTTTATCTCCAACCCAACCACCTGGAAAATCTGAACGAACCAAGCCATCTGGATTTGTAAATCCTTTCATCAGAATTTCGCTACCATAATATAAAGATGGAATTCCTCGTGTAGTCATCATAAAAGCATATCCCATTTTTAGTTTGTCCATATCTTCATTTACAACTGAATAGAACCTACCTAAATCATGATTGTCTAAAAAATTAACGTTTCTGTTCGGGTCTTCATACATAAAATCTGAACTTAAAGTATGATACAATCTATTTAATCCTTCTGTCCAACCGAAATTTTCATTTAATCCTTTGCTGAGTGCAAAATATAGTTGAAAGTCGGTAACTCCTTCCAAATTTGAATTATACCCCTTTACCAAATTATTATTTTGAGTAAAAAAAGCTTGATTGGTTACGCCATGCACCCAAGTCTCAGCGAAAACAGAAAGTTTTGGATATTCTAATTTGATTCTTTTTCCCCATTCCGACATGAATTCTAAATCGTTATAAGCATAGGTATCTAATCTAAATCCGTCTAAACCTGAATACTCTATCCACCATAAATGATTTTGTGTTAAATAATTTTTAACAAATTCATTTTTTTGATTCAAATCTGCCATGTGCTTATCAAACCACCCATCTGTCATTATTTTTTTATCGAATACAGATGCGTAAGGATCCATCAATGTTCCATCTTTATAATTGGTTCTTTGAAATCCTTTCCACTCATGAAAAAAATCTTTTGATGGAGAATCTTTAAATAAGAAACTTTCAGTTCCTAAATGATTATGTACTAAATCTTTAATTACTTTAATTCCCTTTTCATGGCATTTATTTACAAACTCAGTATATAAAGCATTCGTTCCAAATCTTCTATCGGTTAAGTATAAATCTGTGGCAGCATAACCATGATAGGAAGTTTTAGGCTCATCATTTTCTATTTCTGGATTGAGCCAAATAGCTGTAACTCCCAAATCTTTTAGATAATCAAGCTTGTTTATAATACCTTGCAAATCACCACCGTGTCTATAATACATAGAATCTCGATTGATAGTAACTTCATTCATTCCTTTTATAATATCGTTTTTTGGATCCCCATTAGAAAAACGATCTGGCATGATTAAATAAATAAAATCTGCATCGGTTACACCTTGAATTCTATTTGTTGCAGTAGACTTTTGCTTTAATTCATATTTATAAACTAACTTTTTACTTTTATTATTAAATACTATTTCGAGTATTCCCGGTTTGGTGTTAGCATCAATCTTTAAATCCAAAAACAAATAATTAGGATTTTCTACTTTATTTACTTTTACTAAACTTACTCCTGAATAATTTAAAGTGACGTTTGATGCTCCTATTTCAGTACCGTAAACCAAAAGTTGAAGGTTAGGATTTTGCATTCCAACCCACCAAAAGGCAGGATCAATTCTTTTTATGGTTGATATAACTTTCTTTTGTGCATACAAATTACTGCTTATTACAAAAGAAATAAATAGTAGAATTAAAATTTTAAATACTTTCATAGCTATATTTTATTTGGTAGTTTTTTTAGAAACAGCTTTTTTCGTTATCGCTTTTTTAACCACATCAATTTCTGCCTTTTTTGCTGTAGATTTTAAAGCAGTTTTAGGTTTAACTATTTTGCTTTCGGTATTAATCGTTTCTGATTTTACTGCAATAGTCTTTTTAGAAACTGCTTTACTCTTGACTCTTTTAAATACAACTAAACCTAAAGGAGGAAGAATAACATGGATAGAATTTTCTCTAAAATGGTAGTGAATAGGTTCAGATTTAGTTAATTCAAGATTCAATTGTCCTGTTCCAAAATATTCTGTTTTATCGCTATTGAAAATCTCTTTCCATTCTCCTTCATAAGAAACACCAATTCTGTATGAATTTCTTGGTACTGGAGTCATGTTAGCAGCAATGATTAAATTATCTTCTTCATTGTTACCTTTTCTCATATATACTAAAACTGAATTTTCAGCATCAGAACCATCAATCCACTCAAAACCTTCTGAATCGAAGGATTTTTCGTACAAAGCAGGTTCAGATTTATAAAGTTTATTTAAATCTGAAACGGTTTGTAACATACCTTTATGAGGAACAAAATCTAGCAAATGCCAATCTAAACTTTTAGTATGATTCCATTCTGAGGTCTGTCCAAATTCTCCACCCATAAATAAAAGTTTAGTTCCAGGATGAGTAAACATATAACTATACATTAATCGAAGATTTGCAAACCGTTGCCATTCGTCTCCTGGCATTTTTTGTACTAAAGATTTTTTACCATGAACTACTTCATCATGAGATAGAGGAAGCATGAAATTTTCTGTAAAAGCATAAACCGTACTGAACGTAATTTGATTTTGATGATATCTTCTATAAAAAGGATCATTAGAAAAATATTTTAAGGTATCGTTCATCCAACCCATCATCCATTTCATACCAAAACCTAAACCTCCTGAGTAAACCGGCCTAGAAACACCAGTAAACGAAGTAGATTCTTCAGCTATTGTTTGAACAGAAGGATAGGAAGTATATATTTCTTCATTTAATTCTTTGAATAAAGAAATGGCTTCTAAATTTTCTCTTCCGCCAAATTCATTCGGAATCCACTCTCCTTCATTTCTGGAATAATCTAAATAAAGCATGGAAGCAACTGCATCAACTCTTAATCCATCAACATGAAAACGATCTAACCAAAATAATGCATTACTAATTAAGAAAGATCGAACTTCATTTCTTCCATAATTAAAAATATGACTTTTCCAGTCTGGATGAAACCCTTTTTTAGGATCTTCATGTTCATATAAACTTGTTCCATCAAATTTAAATAAACCATGAGCATCTGCTGGAAAATGAGAAGGAACCCAATCCAAAATAACACCAATATTGTTTTTATGCAATGTTTCTATCAAAAACATTAAATCTTGAGGAGTTCCAAATTTTGAAGAAGCAGCAAAGTATCCTGTAATTTGATAACCCCACGAAGGATCATAAGGATATTCCATTACTGGCATAAACTCTACATGAGTAAAACCAGCATCTAATAAATACTGCGGTAAAGTTTCTGCAATTTCTCGGTAGGATAATTTTCTTTCTGGATCAATTGGATCTCTTTTCCAAGAACCCATGTGCATTTCATAAACTGAATATGGGCTTTGTAATGAATTTTTAGAAGCTCTAGTCTCCATCCAGTTTTTGTCAGACCATTCGTAATAAGTGTCCCAAACTTTGGATGCAGTTTTTGGAGGAGCTTCCCAATACAAAGCATAAGGATCTCCTTTTTCTTGTTCGCCTCCATTATTGGATAAAATAAAATATTTATAAACTTCTCCTCTTTGCACATGAGGAATAAATCCTTCAAATATTCCAGAACCATCCCATCTAGAATTTAAAATGTGCTCACCACGATTCCAACCATTAAAATTTCCGATCACAGAAACCATTGCAGCATTTGGTGCCCAAACCGCAAAATAAGTTCCTTGAATTCCGTCTAATTCGCAAAAATGTGAACCAAATTTTTCATACAGTTTATAATGTTTTCCGCCTTTGAAAAGATTAATATCAAACTCGGTAAACCGACTAAACGGTTCTACTTTTTTGGTTTCTACTTTTGTAACTTTAATTGCTTTAGCCATGGTAAAATATTTTTGAGTTTTAATCTTTTAGTTTTTCGATTTCATTTAAAACATGCGTTATTCCTTTTAACGGAATTTTAATCCAGTGAGGTCGCCCATTTAATTCATATCCCAATTCATAGACTGCTTTTTCTAATAAATGCAGTTGTAATAAAAAATTTATTTCACTCTTATTCTTGAACAATCCGCTGTCTTTTCCGATAGCTGCCATGTAAGTATCTAAAAAAGTATCGGTTATTAAACGATACCATCTATCTGCTGCTTTTTGTAATTGTTTTACGTCTGCACCAGCAGTTTCATTACTGAAATATAGCTTAGCACACACTGAATAATGAAAAGAGCGAATCATGCCTGCAACATCTTTCAAAGGAGAATGCTTTATTTTACGATCAGAAATTGAGCTTTCTGGCTCGCCTTCAAAGTCTATAATGATATAATCTGATCCAGTAAATAAAACCTGACCTAGATGATAATCTCCATGTATTCTAGTTCGCATCGAATCTAAATTTCGATGTTGGATTTCATTGAAAAATTCTGAAATTATTTTTTCGCTTTCAATAAAAGTATTGGCTAAATCTTGAGCAGTTGGATCTAGTTCAGAAAAATTTTCTTTTAATAAATCTATTCTTTTGGTAAGTAGTTTTTGCAAATGATCATTAAACCATTTACTGTATTTTTTATCGAATTTTTCTGCCTTAAAACCTGGATCATTTGTTTTTGTAAATAGTGCCAAATGCATTTCTGCAGTTCGTTTGGCTAATAAATCTACTTTCTCAAAAACGTTTTCTTTTATGGTAAATAAATCATTCAGAAATCCATAAAGAAAATCGTTGAGATTGTCTCCAGTATATACCCAACTATCTGAAAGGCTTGTAACTTTTTCCATCATTAATCCTAACGTAATTGGTTCTATCCCTTCTCGTTCCCAAGCAAAACTTCCTGCAAATGCTGGAATGTTTTCATAGTTTCCATTTTCTGTTAAAAAACGAATAACTTCTACTTCAGGATTGGTTTCTCTAAAAAGCTTTCGGTAAATTTTTAAGAAATATTTTTCTTCAAAAATTAGGGAAGAATTACTTTGATCAACTTCTAAAACTCTACTTAAAATAGTTTTTTTATCATTAAAAGGTAGAAAGCCTTTACCTCTCATAAAAGAAATCTGTCCGGTATGCTGATCTATTTTTGTAGAATCATTTAAACAATTAAAAAGATGATGTTGAAAACGCTGATCATAAATCGCATCTACTAAATAACCTGTTCTTACATCAACTTTTGCAGCCGCAATAATTGCTTTAGGATTTACTGCAACCTCACCTGTAATTGATTCTATGAATGAAACTGGCAGAAAATAATTTTCTGATTCTCCTTTATTATAATCAATATTTAAAATCAAGAAAAAAAACTTGACATCTGCTAATGGAATTTCTAAATGATGCTCAATACTTATTTTTTTTAATTTTCTTGCTTTTCCTCCAAACCATCTACATTTTAATAAATAAGAAGGCAATAGATTATTCGCAATTTTTTCGATTGCTTTTTTATTGGTTTTTAATTTATCCCAATCTGGAATAATTACCTCTAAAGTATTTGCCGGATTGGGGATAATGAGTTCCATAGGTATAGGTTTTTAGCTCAAGTTTTCAATGCGAAATAGATGAAAAGGCAATGCATTAGGATCTAATTCTACATAATTGTTTCCGTTTTGCCAAGTGTATTTTGCATCAGTTATCAAATCATGAACAATAAATTCTGAAGCAGTATTCTTTATGATTGAATTAAAATTAAAGTCAATAAAACCTTGTTTCCGGGAAACGGGATCAATATTTACAATCATCAACATATAATTTTGTGATGCTAGATCATACTTAAAATAAGCTAATAAATGCTCATTATTTATTGGGCATTCTACAAAATTATTCGTTTGTTGCAATGCTGGATTTTCTTTTCTGATTTTGTTAACCATTTTTATGATATACATCAGTTTATTACTTTTTTTCCAATCCCAGTTTCTAACCTCGTATTTTTCTGAATTTAAATATTCTTCTTTTCCAGGAATGGCATCTTTTTCCATAAGCTCGAAACAAGGACCAAAGATTCCGTAATTGCTGGTCATTGTTGCTGCCATGAAAAATCTATTTAAAAAAGAAGCTTCAGTGCCAGCTTGTAATGAATGAGGATTAATATCATGCGTATTCGTCCAAAAATTTGGTCTGAAATAACTTTTCATTTCCGAAGTAATTAACTCGGTCATGTATTCCATCAATTCATTTTTGGTATTTCGCCAAGTGTAATAGGTATAGGATTGTGTGAAACCAGCTTTTGCCAATTGTTGCATTACTTTGGGTTTGGTAAATGCTTCTGAAAGAAATAAAACATCTGGATCATGCTTTTTCACCTCAGCTATTACCCATTCCCAAAATATAAATGGTTTAGTATGTGGATTGTCTACTCTAAATATTTTAACTCCAGCATCTACCCAATAAATTAATATACTTTTTAATTCTTCCCAAAGGTTTTTCCAATCATCGCATTCAAAATTAATAGGTAATATGTCTTGATATTTTTTGGGTGGATTTTCTGCATATTGAACTGAACCATCTGGTCGCCATCTAAACCATTGAGGGTAAAGTTTTACGTATGGATGGTCTGGGCTGCATTGCAATGCATAATCCATTGCCAATTCCAAACCTGCTTTGTTGGAAGCTTTAACCAGTTCTTTAAATTCTTTCAGTGTTCCCAATTCTTTAAGAATATCTTTATGTCCACCTTCAATACTTCCGATAGCATAAGGAACTCCTGGCTCATTTTCTTGAGCAGTTACCGAATTGTTTTTTCCTTTTCTATGATTAAACCCAATTGGATGAATGGGTGGAATGTATAAAACATCAAAACCCATATCAGCAATCCTTGGTAATAAGGCAATTGTATCTTTAAAGGTTCCATGTTTGCCAGTTGAAGAAGTAGATCTAGGAAATAAGGAATACCAAGAACTAAAATTTGCTTTTTGCCTGTCGACTAATATTTTAATATTTCTATTAAAAAAAGTAGAATGTTTTAGAAAGGGGAATTTTTTGGTGAGGTTTAAAAAATGATCACTCAAAGAATATTCAACTGCTTCTGAATACTTCTTTTTATCTTTTAATAATTTGATAGCTTCTTTGATTTCTGTTGCTTCAACCTTATTTGCAGAATTTAGCATTTCTTCTAAATGTGAAACTCCTATCAATAGCTGCATTGCAATGTCTTGCCCATCTGAAATTCTTTTTGGTAATTCATATTGCCAAGTTTGCGCATGATCTACCCAAGCACGAATGCTAAATTGATATTCTCCAGTTTTTTCGCAAATAAAATTTCCTTTCCAACGATCATTATTAATCAAAGCCAAAGGTGAGAAATGAAATTTACTTTCATCGCTATGTTTAAATTCTATTCGAGCGGAAATTAGATCATGCCCATCTAAAAAAATATCTGCCTCAATAGAAATCTCTTCTCCAATTACAGCTTTGGAAGCAAATTTTCCAGAATCAATATCCGGTGTAATTTTTTCAATTATAACCCTTTGTGTGCCCTGCATAAGAATTAACTAATCTGTATGGATTTAAAATTTTTGAATGCTTTAACTTTCACTGTAGTTTCGTCGGCATTTTCAAAGTCAAATTGTTCTTTTCCGTCAATTATAATTTTACTTATTTTAAAAGGTAAACCAATAATTCTTAATTCATAATATTCATATCTCGGAGTGAAAAGTCCTTCTATTTGTTGTGTAATAGTTAAGGAATTTTTTGTACCACTTACGACATATTTTTTTTCTGTATAAATGTCTTGTTCGTATCCAAACGTATCTCCATGATCTTCGAAAAAGAAAGAATTTACTTCATAATCTGAATAATAAATATTCAGCATCATTTCTTCAATTTCAAATTGACCAACATATTGCATAATGGGATATTCAGGAATCACAGATCCAGCTCTTATAAATAAAGGCATGGAATCTATTGCTGCTTCAACATGATGAACCGAGCCACCTATCACCATTTGATTGTCCCAGTAGTGGTACCAATTTCCTTTTGGTAAATACACATTTCTGGAAGTTGCCCCTTCTTCACAAACCGGGCAAACCAAAATTTTATCACCAAAAGTAAATTCATCTTCTCTGTAGTGATTTAAGGAATTATCTTGTTCCACCATCACTAGCGGGCGTAAAATTGGAAATCCATATTTGTGGTGTTCCCAAAAAGCAGAATAAATATAAGGAATGAGCTTGTATCTTAATTCAATAAATTTTTTACAAATAGCTTCATATTCTGCACCAAAAGACCAAGGTTCTCTTTCTGAGGTATCTCCTGCAGAGTGGGCTCTCATTAATGGAGCAAAAACTCCTAATTGGATCCATCTAGTAAACAATTCACCAGTAGGCTCGCCAGTAAAACCACCTAAATCTGATCCACAAAAAGAAATGCCAGATATGCTCAATCGCTGGCACATGGTATTCGCTAATTTTAAATGTTCCCAAGTTGCTACATTATCTCCTGTCCAGACAGAAGAATACCGTTGAACTCCAGAATACCCTGATCTGGTAATGGTAAAAGGCCTTTTGTTTTTTTGTAATTTTTTTAATCCTTCGTAGGAAGCGCGAACCATTTGCATTCCATATACATTATGAGCTTTTCTATGCGATCCTCTATATCCATCAAAATGATGTCGAACATCATCTGGAAAAGTTCCACTTCCGAAAACTGCTGGTTCATTCATATCATTCCAAACACCAGCTACTCCCATTTCCACATATTCCTTAAATAAAGTTCCCCACCATTCTCTTACAGATGGATTGGTAAAATCGGGAAATTGACATCTTCCAGGCCAAACATGACCTTCCATAAAATAATCATCGCAGCGTCTACAGAAATATTTATTTTCTTTCCCTTCCTTGAAAACCCAGTAATTATCGTCAACTTTTATTCCTGGATCTATAATAACGACTGTTTTAAAACCATCATTACTCAATTCCTTCATCATTCTTTTTGGATCTGGAAAATATTTCTTGTTCCAAGTAAAGCATCGATATCCATCCATATAATCAATATCCAAATACAAGGCATCGCAAGGAATTTGTTTGCTTCTGAATGTGGCTGCTAAATCTTTAACTTTTTTTTCTGGATAATAACTCCATCTACATTGGTGATATCCTAATGCCCACATGGGCGGCATAGCATGAGTTCCGGTAAGTGTCGCATAGCGTTTTACTACGTCCATCATGTGTGGCCCATGAATATAATAGTAATTCATTTCGCCACCATCTGCCCAAAAACTTGTTCTATCCGGTTTTTCGGATGCAAAATCGAAATAACTCTTAAAGGTATTATCAAAGAAAATCCCATAACTTGTGTTTCCATTTATCCCTATATAAAAAGGAATATTTCGATACAATGGATCTCGGTCTTTTTCAAAAGCGTAAGTATCTGTTCCCCACATAGTAAATCTTTTACCTTTGATATTGGATTCTGTGGGTTTGTCTCCTAGTCCGAAAAATTGTTCTTCTGCTTGCGATTTTTTACTACAATAAACATAATAGCCACCGAAATGTGCATTTTCTTCCCAATGCATTGCTTTGTCATCTTCTATAATCGTACGTTCTTCTACATCAGAAAAAGAAATGAAAAAATTATCTTTTTTTACTAAACAAGTAACTGTATTGGTGCTTACTTTATAGTAATTTTCATCTTGAGAAAAATCAATTCTAGTGATTTTATGGTCGTATGGTTGAATAGCATAAGAAAACTCATCTAAAAAACTTCCGTGTGGAGCTAATTTGATTCTAATTATTTCATCGCTAATTACTTTTACTTCTACAGCTGCTTCTCCGTCGTAAAAAATGTAAGCATTCCCTACATTTCTATAATCTACTACTGAACCAAGGTATTGTTTACTAATAGGAGCTAATTGATTTATTGTATTAATCGACATGGTAAATTCATGATCGATAATTTCTACTGGATGGATTTCAGTAAGTTCAATTTTAGGATCATTTTGTAAAGAAATTTCGTTATCGGTTGATTTCTCGTTAGGATCAATGGTCATTTGGATTAATTTCAGATTAAATCACAATAATAATCAAATACTTTAAAATTTATGGGAAATCTGCAATGTTCGTTTTTTATCGTAAAACAAAACACCAATTCCTAGAAATTAAAGTTTTAAGATTCGTTTTTATAAAATTCAAAAAGGCTAATTATGGGCTTTTGAATGATTTTTCCAACATTGCAAGAATAAGTTTTTGCAACATCTCGCAAAATATCTTTGAAATAATGAGCAATAGACCCCACAAAGTGAATGGGAACTTCTTTATGTTCAGGAATTACAATTACATAGTTTTCAAAAAACTCTTTCATGCCGTCGCTGACTAATTTCTGAACATATTCATCTTTATTATGATCATAAAGCACTTTTGCAAATGATGCTAAAAATACATTAGCATTAGGTTTACTGTACACATTTTCGATAATGAGTTCTTTGGAAAGTTTATGATTTTCTGCTAAATCCTTTTGTATTGCGATTGGAAGACGGTTATAAATAAAATTGGCTAATAATTTTCTACCATAATAACTTCCACTTCCTTCATCTCCTAAAATATATCCTAAACCGTGATTATTTTCGATAACTTTTTGACCATCAAAATAACAAGAATTGGATCCTGTTCCTAAAATACAAGCAATACCAGGTTGGTCTCCACAAGTTGCAATAGCAGAACCCAGTAAATCATGATGTACTTGAATTTTAGCATTTTCAAAAAATAGTTGAAGAGAATCATGAACGATTCTTACTCGTTCAACACTTGAACAACCTGCACCAAAAAAAATTATCTTTTTTATTTTGCTGGCATATTTCACTAATTCGTCTGATTTTTTTATCGATGAAATAATGGTATGTTGATCATGAAAATAAGGATTTATGCCCGCTGTATTAAATTCGCCTAAAATGGAGTTTTTATTGGTAAGGATCCAATCGGCTTTAGTTGAGCCACTATCACATATTAATAGCATTCTGATTTTTTTCTAAAGGTTTTTAATAAAATCTGCAAATTTTATTAGGATAAAAAACTTACAAGGCGAAAATACACTATTGACAGAAATTGAGATAATTAATTTATAGAATAATTAGAAATTTTAAATGGAAAGCATATTTGCTAACCGAATTAATTCTTCATCTAAAACAAACTCTTCAGACACCGCTTTTTTTAAATCTGTAAGTTCTACTTGATTATTTATTAAGCCAACCATTTTACGAGTTTCGCCTCTCAAAAGTGCTTCTACGGCTCCGGCGCCTAATCTGCTTGCAATAATTCTATCGAAACTAGATGGGCTTCCCCCTCTTTGCAAATGTCCTAAAATAGTAACTTTCGTATCATAATGATTAAATTTTTCTTTTACTTTTTCTGCGATATTTAATGCTCCACCATTCTGTTCTCCTTCTGCTACTACCACTATACTAGAACTTTTTTGATTACTTGCACCTATATGTAATGTTTGAACTAAGGAATCTATATCTGTATCTTTTTCGGGTAATAAAATAGCTTCAGAGCCACCCGAAATACCAGCCCAAAGTGCGATGCATCCAGAATCTCGGCCCATTACTTCTACAAAAAATAGACGATTGTGAGAAGCTGCTGTATCTCTAATTTTGTCTATTGCTTGAATAACTGTATTGGTAGCCGTATCAAATCCAATAGTAAAATCGGTTCCGTACAAATCATTATCTATAGTACCTGGAATACAAATAACAGGAATATCAAAATCTTGAGAAAATCTTTCTGCGCCTGTAAAAGTTCCATCACCACCAATGGCTACCAATGCATCCACTCCATGATTTTTTAAATTATCATAAGCTTTTTGCATTCCTTCCATAGTTTTGAATTCTTCGCATCTAGCGGTTTTCAAAATAGTGCCACCTCTATGAACAATATTGCTTACAGATCTAGAATTAAGTGGTTTAAAATCGTTATTAATTAAACCTTCGTATCCAAGCATAATCCCTTCAACCTCTAATTTGTAAAATATTGCGGTACGCACTACGGCTCTTATACATGCATTCATACCGGGAGCATCTCCGCCAGAGGTTAGAACTGCTATTTTCTTTATGGTTGTTTCCACTATACTCATCTAAAAATTCCAAATATAGAGTATTTTGAATTTTAATGTATTTTAATTGAAAACAAGTTTAACTTCTTTCAAAAACCAAAGATTATTCTCAACTCTTGTAAAATTACAAAACATTGTTATACATTAGGTTCAAATTTCAATCTCAATGTTTTACAAATTTATAAACAAATCAGGCTGCTTATTTAATTATCCATTCGTAAACTAAATAAGATATCTATCTATTACCTTCATAAAATAATTAATTTACATATCCAACCCATTCAAAATGAACTTATTAAAATTACTCATCTTAACTTTAGCTCTACCTGCAATAAGCGCCCATGCTCAGGTAGTAACTTGGACACCAGATTTTCCGACCGACAATGATTCCATAACAATTGTATTTGATGCAAGCAAAGGAAACCTAGGTTTAAACAATGTAGCAGCACCAATTTTTACGCATACTGGCGTAATTACGCCTGCGAGTACCACTCCTAACGATTGGAAATTTGTTAAAAATTCTTCTTTTAATACCGCTATCGCTAATGCAGAATTACAATCTTTAGGAAATAATTTGCACAGAATAAAGTATCATGTTAGAGATTATTATAATGTTCCTCCAGCTACTCAAATTCTGAAATTAGCAATGGTTTTTAGAAATACAGACGGTTCCAAAGTTGGAAAAGATGTTAGTAATTCAGATATATTTATTCCAATTTATGTAACTGGTGGAATCTATACTCGGTTTACCGCTGGCGCCCCAGCAAGTTCAATTGAACCATTAATTGTAGATCAAGGTCAAAGTATAACGATTTCTGGAATCGCTTCTGCTTCTTCGGATATGAAAATTTCTATCGGAGGCAATCAAATAGCACAAGCAAATTCAAATTCAATATCTACTATATATTCAGCTTCTAATACTGGAAGACAATTAGTGAAACTTACCGCTTTCAATGGAACAACTACTGCTGTAGATTCTTTTTATTTAACAGTAAGACCACCAGTAAATATTGCTGCTTTGCCAGCTGGAGCTAAGGACGGAATTACCTATCTAAATGCAAATTCATTAATTCTAAATATTTTTGCCCCGCTAAAAAACTATGTTTATGCCATTGGTGAATTCAATAATTGGGAAGTAGATCAAAATGGATATATGAACCGCACACCAGATGGTAATAATTATTGGATTCAACTAAACAATCTAGTTTCTGGTCAAGAATATTCTTATCAATATTTTATAGATGGAAATTTAAAAGTAGGCGATCCTTATTGCCAGAAAATTTTAGACCCAAATAGCGATGGGTCAATTCCAGCACTAACTTATCCTTCGCTTAAACCTTATCCAGCAGGAAAAACAACAGGAATTGTAAGTGTATTTCAAACTTCGGAAGTTGGATATAATTGGACAACAAACAACTACAACAGACCAAAAAAGACTGATTTAGTTATTTATGAATTACTTGTTCGTGATTTTTTAGCTCAAAAAAATTATACGATGCTTAAAGATACCTTAGATTATTTACAGAATCTTGGTATAAACGCAATCGAATTATTGCCAATTAATGAGTTTGAAAATAATGATAGCTGGGGTTATAATCCGAGTTTCTATTTTGCTCCTGATAAATTTTATGGAACTAAAAATGCGCTGAAAGCTTTTGTGGATGAATGTCATTCTCGAGGTATGGCTGTGATTATAGATATTGCTTTAAACCATTCTTTTGGTCAAGCACCTATGGTACAAATGTATTTTAATTCTGCCGCTGGAAAACCTGCCACCAATAGCCCTTGGTTTAATGCAGATGCAAAACATCCCTTCAATGTTGGATTTGATATGAATCATGAAAGTGCAGCAACTAAACATTTTTTTTATAAAGTAACCGACTTTTGGGTAAACGAATATAAAATTGATGGTTACCGTTTTGATTTATCCAAGGGATTTACACAAACCAATAATCCAAATAATGTAGGAGCTTGGGGAAATTATGATCAGTCAAGAGTTAATATTTGGAAAGATTATGCTGATACAATTTGGCAAAATAATGCTGAAACCTATATTATTTTAGAACATTTTGCTAATAATTCAGAAGAAAAAGTTTTAGCGGAATATGGACAAGGAATGATGTTATGGGGTAGTGCACATGGAAATTTCACTGCAGCAACAGAAGGAAATATTGGTAATTCAAATTTCTTGTATGGTCTTTCTTATTTGAATAGAGGCTGGACAAAACCACATTTGGTATCTTATATGGAAAGTCATGATGAGGAAAGATTGATGTATAGTGCCCTTACTAATGGAAGAAACAAAGAATCTTACAATATTAAAAATCTTGCTACTGCACTTAAAAGAATGGAAATGTGTGCAACTTTTTTTCTAACCATACCAGGTCCAAAAATGATTTGGCAATTTGGTGAATTGGGATATGAAGTTAGTATCAATTTTAATGGTAGAACAGGACAGAAGCCCATTAGATGGAATTATTTTACAGAGATAAACAGAAAAAACCTTTACGATACATATGCAAAACTACTTAAATTTAAAAATGAGCAGCCGAGCACAGAAACAACAACTTTCCAAGCGTCTAGTGGTGGAGCGTTAAAATTCAATAAATTAAGCGCTGTTGATTTAAATACATTGGTAGTCGGAAACTTTGATGTGGACACAGCTATCGGTACTTTCCCTTTTCATTCTACAGGTATCTGGTACGATTATTTGACCAAAGATAGCATTACCATAACAACTCTAAATACTGTTTTATCGTTAGCTCCAGGTGAATTCCACATGTATACCTCCAAGAAAATTGATAATGGAAATACATCTGGAATTAATGAAGCAACCAGCATCTATGGTGAAAATTTAATGTTGAGAAATCATCCTAATCCTATTGCTGACTTTACCATGATTGGTTATAAAGTAGAGAAATCTGCTCAAGTAAAAATGGAAATTTATTCTATCAACGGTCAAAAAATGAATACGTTAGTAAATGAAAGACAACAAGCAGGCGAATATGAATTCTCTTGGAATGGACAAAGCGAAAACGGAACACGATTGAGTTCTGGGATTTATTTCGGTAGATTAACGATTGGAAATAGCTCCCAAGTTTTGAAAATGATTGTTCAATAGATAAAAGGAATTACTTAAAAACTGCATTTGATTTTTTTTGAATGCCGTTTTTTTACATTTCAACTTATTTATCGTTATAATTTGAAATTAATCATTTCAATTAGTTTTAAATTAATTTTTCCGTTTTACTATCTTTTTGTTTTTTTAAATAAATAGTTAAGAAATGTTTTTTTAAACAAAAAAGCCTTTTAGAATTTCTAAAAGGCTTTTTCGCTTATTGCTTTAATTATATATCCAAAAGGCTTTTTACCTTTTGGATTTCTTCTTCATTCTGCACTTCTGCATCTTCCAAATATTCTAAATATCTATTTAGATCATCACGTTCATCGCTATTGGCTATTTTTTCCGCTTTCATTACTTTCTCAACTCGAGTGAAAAAACCATCGAACAAATCCATATCATATCCTGTAACTTCAATTAAATAGGTATTAAAATCTCGATCCAGATCTTCCTTATACATTTCTGTTTGATCGGTGAAAAGTGCTTTCAATTCTTCGAGATTTCCTTTTTCGTATAGGTCAATTGTTTGTTCTCTAATGGTTTCAAAATGCTTAGTGAAACTATTTTTTTTAGAGCTAGTACTCGAAAAAGAATCAATTGAAAAGTTTATGGTAGCAATCAAAAGGTCTCTAAATTTTGCTAACTCATTATATTTTATTGCTCTATCCATTTAATTTGGGCTGTTTTCTATTTTTAAATAGCGCGCAAATTACCAATAAATCCATTTTGAATGGAATGATTTTTACTTTTTTTTATAAATTAAATTCTTAACGGAAAATTAATTAAGCTAAAAATTAAATTTCTTATGAATTTTTTTAATAATCTTAAATTCTGTAAAGGTTATTTGTAAAAAAGGATTGATTTTTCCCTTTTTAAAGCTCATTTTCAAGACCCCTTTTTAACTACAAAATTTGCTGAAAGAATTGATCTTTCCATTTTATAAAATCTAAATTAAAAATGAAATTTTAGGTTTTATAATCGAATTCAAAAAATGATAATCTCAATTATTTTTTTGCTCCAGATACATCCAACCAAACTGCTATCACCAATATCAGTCCTTTTATAATATCTTGAATGTAATCTTGAACATTCATCAAAATCATTCCATTATCTAAAGAGGTCATAATTAAAGCTCCCAATAATGCACCTGGGATCGTTCCTTTTCCTCCTATTAAACTAGTTCCACCAATTACACAAGCTGCTATGGCATCCAATTCAAGATTTCTACCTGCATTGGCAGTTGCATTTCCAAGCTGGGCAGTATACACAATTCCTGCGACTGCCGCTAAAAAACCCATGATTACAAAGACCAAAAGCGTATTTTTCTTGATATCAATTCCAGAGTAAAATGCTGCTTCTTTGTTTCCTCCAAGAGCATACACATGCCTTCCAAAGGGCGTCATAGAACTTAAAACGGTAACAATAGAAGCTATGACTAATAAAATTAAAACTGGATAAGGAAGACCTTTGTAGAAATTTAAAGCAAAAAAGAAACCTGAACAAATGGCCATTAAAAGCAAACCACTTAGCAAATTGCTCATGTATGGTCTTCTTTCTTTTTTACGTTTTTTAACGTTTTTATAAATCCAAAAGGCAATTGCTGATAACAATAATGCTAAAACAATAAAGCCTAATTCTTTAGGCAAAAATCCTCCTCCTAGTAATTGAAAATCATCATTCAATGGACCAACTGTTTCACCTTTTGTACTGCCTTTGACAGCACCACGGTAGATGAGCATGCCTCCGAGCGTGACTATAAAAGCAGGAATATTTGCATAAGCAACTAGCCAACCATTTAATGCGCCTATTAAAACTCCAACTAATAAAGCTATAATTATGGCTAATGGGGAAGATAATTGCAAACTCCAAACATTTAATATAGCTGCCACACTTCCTGTAAAAGCTACTACAGATCCAACAGATAAATCTATATGACCTGTTACAATTATTAAAACCATTCCCGTTGCCAGCACACCTACAATGGCGGTTTGTCTCATTAAATTAGAAAAATTTCTGGTGGTGAGAAATAAGCCATCCGTGGCAAAAGAAAAAACTACCCAAATGGCCACTAAAGCACCGAGCATGATATACGGCCGAAAATTTATTGTTTCTTTCATAGTTTAATTTGCAACTCCAGTAGCGAGCGACATGATTTTTTCTTGTGTTGCTTCTGATCTATTTAAACAACTTTTAATACTTCCTTTATCCAAAACATAAATTCGATCGCAAATGCCTAGTAGTTCCTGTAATTCTGAAGAAACCATCAAAACTCCTTTTCCTTCTTTTACTAATTGTTGCAACAAGCCATAAATTTCTGCTTTAGCTCCAATGTCTATTCCTCGGGTAGGTTCATCTACTATTAAAAGAATAGGATCTGTCAATAACCATTTTGCTAAAACTACTTTTTGCTGATTGCCACCACTCAAATTTTTCACTGTTTGTAGAATGCTATTGGCTTTTATACCTAACTTTTCTTTGTAAAGCAGAGCCAATTCTTTTTCTTTTTGATCATCTATCAAACCCCAATTTGTTAATTTTTGTAAAAAAGAAAGAGTGATGTTTTTGAAAATATTTTGTTCCAACACTAAACCAAATTTCTTACGATCCTCAGAAACTAGAGCAATTCCTTTTCTGATAGCATCTTGAGGTCTTTTTATAAAAATGAGATTTCCGTTTAATTTTACTTCTCCAGTAATTTTGCCTTGCCACACTCCATATATTGCTTGAATTAGTTCCGTTCTTCCAGCTCCCATAAGTCCAGCAATTCCAACTATTTCCCCTTTTTTTACATGAAAATTGGCATTACTTATCACTTGCTTTTGCTGCATCCCTTGATGATAAGTGTTTAAATCTTTTACTTCCAACAGCATTTCACCAGGAATTACTTCCGATTTTTGGAACAATTCGGATAGTTCTCTGCCCACCATCAAACTCACTAATTTTCCTTCCGTTGCTTCTGCTTTCATTAGCGATCCTACTGTACTTCCATCCCTTATTACTGTAATTTGATCTGAAATTGCTAAAACTTCTTTTAGCTTATGGGAAATAATTACAGAGGTAATTCCTTTATTCTTTAAATCTATAATGATTTGAAGCAATTTTTCCGATTCCTTTTCAGAAAGTGCTGCGGTAGGCTCATCCAGAATAAGAAGCTTTGCATTTTTCGATAATGCTTTTGCAATTTCTATTAATTGCTGCAGCCCTACTCCTAAATTTTTAACCTTAGTATCTACAGAAATAGATAGTCCCAATTTTTTTAATAATTCGCTAGCTTGTTCATGAGTTTTTTCTGAATCAATAATTCCATTTTTGGTAATTTCTCTTCCTAGAAAAATATTATCAGCAATACTCATTTCGGGTACTAAGGCTAATTCTTGAGCGATAATAACAATACCTTGATCTTCAGAATCAGAAAGATTTTTAAAACTGCAATTTTTACCTTCAAAAATAATTTCTCCTGTGAAAGTTCCGAAAGGATAAGCTCCAGAAAGCACTTTCATTAAGGTGGATTTTCCAGCACCATTCTCTCCACACAAAGCATGAATGGTATTTCTCTCTATCATAAAGCTTACACCGTTCAAAGCTTTTACGCCTGAAAAGTCTTTCACTATCCCACGCATTTCCAATAAAATATCCATTATTTTGGTTAAAAATTGATTTTAAAGGCCTTTTAAAAGTTTTTTGTCTACGTAATTATCAGCAATAACCGTTTCGCGCACATTAGTTTTATCCACAGAAATCGGATCTAATAAAATAGCTGGTACTTCAACCTTTCCATTATTTACTCTTTGATTTATTCCTTTAGGCTCTTCGTTTTTTGCCAAAGCTATGGCTGCTGCAGCGGCTACTTCTGCTAATTTTTTTAATGGTTTATAAATTGTCATAGATTGAGTTCCATCTATAATTCTTTGTATACCCGCAAGTTCTGCATCTTGGCCTGTTACCACGACTTTACCAGCCAATTGCTCTGCTGCTAAAGCCTGAATTGCTCCGCTTGCCAATCCATCATTAGCCGTTAAAATCGCATCTACTTTATTTCTAGTAATCGTTAATCCATTTTCAGTATATTTCATAGCTTCTATCGGAAGCCAATCTTTTGCCGGTTGATCTATAATAATTTTTATAGAACCTTTGTCTATCATCGGTTGCAAAATATTCATTTGACCTCGCTTAAGCATGGCGGAATTTTCATCTGTAGCTGCACCTCCAATTAATAAATAATTGCCTGTCGGAACCTTATCTCTTAAATATTCTGCTTGCATTTCTCCGATTCGTACTGCATCAAAAGAAACATATAAATCTAAATCAGAGTCTTTTATGATTCGATCATACGCTATTACTTTCACATCACTATTATGTGCCGACCTTACTGCGGTAGCTGTGGTTTTACTATTATGAGGCACTATTACGAGCACATCTACACCGGAAGTTAATAAATTTTCAATTTGTTCATTTTGCAATTGCTCATTTCCATTTGCAGTTTGCATAATTACTTCACCGCCCAATCTTTCTACTTCCTTGGTAAATAAATCAGCATCTTTCTTCCATCTCTCCTCCGTATATGTATCCATAGAAAGACCTACTTTAATTTTTTTTGCTTTCTTTTCTCCGCAAGAATTTAAAATTATAATGCCAAAGAAGGCAATGCATATTCCAACTATAATTTTTTTCATGGTTTATCTAGGTTTTTTTGGTTGAACAAGTTTACTATTATCTATCGAAAAAAAAAATTATAAGTGTGTTTTTTACACTAAGGATTAAAATATACAGGTTTTTGGAACTCAACACTGGTTTGGATATATTTCAAATACCTTTCTAATTTCAGGATGCGAAATGATTATTATTGAATTAATAAGTATCAAAGATTTGTTTGCCAAAGCACCATATTTAGCTGTTGGCTATCAATGCTACCCTATTTAAATATTGTTGTAATT
>JBBQYA010000026.1:0-31230 GCA_038209155.1 Sphingobacteriales bacterium
TCGCAAAATTTCTGAACACATGAATACCATTCAGAAAGAAAGTGATGAAATGGTACAAGCCAGAAAAATCGCAAATGTATTGGAAGATGGTAGAGAAAAAGCAATTTCTTATGACGAAAAAGTAAAATCACATTTTGAAACTATTCGTTATCATGTAGATAAGCTGGAACTTTTGGTAGATGATGAACTTTGGCCTTTACCGAAATTTAGAGAATTATTATTTATAAAATAGAATCAGTTTTTTATTCTTCTATTTTTTGTAACTGTTTAAAATGAAAATCAGCTTTGGTTCAGCTCATTATTTTTATTGAATCTTAAATTTATTTAATAAATTTTTTATGTTTAAGAGTGATGCCGCATTTTTTAAATTTTCATTAAAAAGGAATAACCTGCTAAAAATTTCGGCTAAAATTTTGAAAACGAAAAATTAATAAAACTGAGGACAGGTCACTTTATTCTTTCTGCCATCACAAGTTCGGCTAGTGTAAATTATTCCAATTTCGTAAGCACCTCCTGTGTTTCTGTAGGTTGGACCTCCAACAGTAAAATCATGGCTAAGACCTATACTTATGCTTCCATTTCCAGAATTTGGATTGCTTGTGTCAAATAACAAACTCGCAACAATTGCATTTCCTCCATCAAAAACATTTCCAGTTCTGTACCAAATTCCAGTATTAAAAATACTGTATCTCAATTGTGTTCCAATGATAAACAGAGGAGAATTTTTCTGAAAGTTAAGTGAAAACGCTGGTATTAATGTGGGTTTTCTAATATTGTCACCATTTAATCTAAATCTTGAAGAACCATGAATGGAATATTTTGATTTTAATACCCCAGAAGAAGATAACAAGCCAATGTTTGGCTCACCCAAATGGGAAACAGAAACTCCAATAAACCCCGTTTTCCAAATAACAGAAAACCCTCCAGTCGCATCTAAATAGGCTTTATTATTATTAAATGGCAATTGAGCTTCTGAAATTAAATTCGGATCAAAACCAAATTCTTCATCTATTTGATCATAAAATTGAAGTTTACTCATATCTACAGATCTAAAAACTAAACCAGTTTGTAATCCTGCTGTAATTCTAATTTTTCTAGTCCTAATACCATGAAAACTATAAATAGCAGATATGTTATCTTTTTTATAAAATCCTGCACCTTCTACTCCTCTTTGAACCATTACTCCTATTCCTCCATTTAAAGCTGGAACATATCTATCGTAAGATGCTCCTAAATATTCAAAAGCATCTTGGATTGCAGGGTATTGATTTCTGTAATTCATTACAAACCGATTACAACCAGAAGAAGTACCAGCAAGAGATGGATTTAAATATAATGGGGAAAGTAAAAAATTAGAATACGAATAGTCTTGAGCACTTGAAAGTTTAGCAACTAAAAAAAAAATAAAATAAAGTAAATAAACTTGCGCTTTCATCTTAACAATGTTATAGTACCTGCTTTTGCTGGTTTACCGTTTGAATCTGGCATTCCACTCCAAACAGAACCGTTATTAAATTTTGCTTCAATCTTCCAAATATAAACCCCCTGTTGTGCATCATCTCCATTGATTTTACCGTCCCAACCCATAGCAGGCTTTCCAGCTTCCGTAAGTTCAGAAGTTTCAAAAAGCAACTGACCATTATTATTGAAAATAGACAAAGTATACGTTGCTAAACCATACCCAATTGGAAGAAAAATCCTTCCACGATCTGTTCCAGTACTTGGAGTAAAAGCATTTGGCACCCACAATTTTCCTTTTTGATCTATCAGTGTAACTACTTTTGAAGTGAAATTTGAACATCCATTTTGATCTATTCCTGTGAGTGTTACAATATATTCACCAGCATATTGATAGCTATGACTTACATTAGGTAGCGTAGAAAAATTATTATCGCCAAAATCCCAACGTAAACTTTTTGGTATAAAAGTGCCCTGGTTAAAAAATTTAAATTCTCTGTTCGGCATTGTTTTTTCAAATTCATCAACTGTAAAATTTATGACTGGCAATGGATTTATACTTATGTTAATGTTATAAGCAAAATTTTCTTCACAATTAAAATCGCCTATTGCAAGCAAAACTACTCGATATGGTTGTGAATTGGGCGTGAAAATATGACTTGGGTTTACTTCTGATGAATAAAATCCATCTCCAAAATCCCAAAAAAATCTTTTTGCTCCAGTGGATAAATTTGTAAACATAACCTCAGTGTTTCCACAACCAAAAGTAATATTTGGTAGATAATCAGCAATAATTCTAGGAGCAACTTCTATTGTTTTTTTTACAGTATCACTACATCCAAAAGAATTTGTTCCAACATATTGAAAGAAATACGTTCCAGGTTTATTATATAAATGGGATAAGTTGCCGGCTTGATTTACAATAGTTCCATCTCCGAAATCAATAATTTGACTTTGAACATTTTGAGTATTATTAATAATTTCAATACTCAACTGACCCCTACAACCTAAAATCGAGGAAAAAGTAATATCCCCTTCAACTTTAGGAAACGTTTTAATTACAATAGAACTTGTATCTATAGTACAATTACCAGAATTACTTACTTCTAATCTAAGTCTGAATGACTTATTATCATCATTTATAACAATATTGGGCTGTTTACCATTTGCAATTAAAACACCGTCCAAATACCATTTATAATTATCTCCATATTGTGAGTTATTTAAAACTGTAGGGATAAATGGAATGCAACCATCCAATTTTGATAAAGAAAAGCTAGCTATTGGTAATTTTCTCAAAATTAAATTCTGAATTAATGTATCACTACAACCATTTCCTGCAATACTTATTAGTTCAATTTTGTAAGGAACAGAATCCAAATTACTTGAATTAACAAATTGATAAGTAAAATCTATACTATCATTAAATAGTTGATTATTTACTTTCCAAACATATTTTACAGCCCCTAAACCAGAAAAAGTAGAACTATTTTGAAAATTAACAGTTTGATTTTCACATACAAAACTCAAATTCGGATTGAATAAAGAAATGGGGGTTGGTTTAATTGTGATAGTGTAAATGGTAGAATCTTCACATCCATTGTTATTGATATTAAATAAAATGATATTGTAGACACCAGAATTGACAAACGTATGTGAAAAATTAAACCCATTTTGATTAAAATCAGAAGGTGAAGAAAAATCACCTGATATCCATCTGCTTGAAAATTGACCTTTGTTTTTTGATGAAAGATTAATTTTAGTATTTCCACAAAACTCCGCAGCTAAAGGAATTTCTAATTCTGGAATCGGAACTAAATCTACTGTAATTTTAATCGTTAAGGTGTCTAAACAAATTACACCGGGAGGATTTCCAGTACTCACAATTAAAGAAACATCGTATTCGCCAGCCGATTTGAATGCATGTTTTAATGAATTTTTTACGCTTGTAGTTGCATCATCAAAATCCCATTTTAAGTTTTGTATTCCAACCGATTGATTGGTAAATAAAATACTATCTCCGACACAATAATTTGTTTTTAAAAGATTGAAAACAGCAATAGGCTTAGCAAAAACAGTGATTGTTCGATTGATGGTTGTATCCGAACAACCATTGGATGCATCAAAGATTATGGTGTAAATTCCAGGATTGTTATAAATATGTGTGACTGTATCGAAATTTTTTATCGAAATAAAAGGAGAAGTTAGATCGCCAAAATCATAGGTATGCAAATTGGAACCTATTGAAATATTATAAATATTAATGAGATGTGGAGCACATCCAAAAAGTTGTGTACCCGAAATGGAAATATTGGAATTTATATTATTAGGAATTGCAATGACAGAATATCTAGTTGTGTCTGATCCGCAATTATTTATGGCAATTAATATGACTTGGAAAGTATCTGGTTTAAAAGTTATATAAGTATGATTAAAGTTTCCTGTATTGAAAAGCGTATCTTTTTTACCATCTCCATAATCAATAAAATAAGTATTGTTCACACCAAAAGATAAATTTTTAAATTCTACTTCAAAAGGAGAACATCCAAACGATTCACTTAAAGCAAATAATGGTGTTGGCGATGCTTTTACAGTAATTGGAATGATAAATGTTTTTGTTGTGCAAACTGTTGTCGCACTTAGTATTACATTATAAATAGTATCTTTTCCATTTGGATTGTCTTGAAAAATTATATTTCCGGGATTAGTTGAAGTACTCGTTTGCCCATTACCGAAATTCCAAGAAAAAGTCTGCCCTGCAACTGAAATAGAATTATTGATAAAACTAACATTTAAAGGCCCACAACCATTATTTACAGAAGTTTGAAACAATGGAATTGGTTCAATAACGGTCTTGAACTTTACATCTTGAGTATCTGATTTACAACCAAATAAACTATTACAAACCAACCTAATTATAACCGAATCATTTTGATTAAATAAAGTAAAACCTGGAAAATTCAAACCAGTTCCTATTGGTGTGTTATTAGCAAACCACTCATATTGATTATTTATTTGTGGAAAACTGTTAGCACCAGAAATTTTTGTAGAAAGATCAAAAGGGGCACAACCTAAAGAATTAGAAAAATTTATAACAGCTTTAGCATTTGGGTTCACAGTTATTTTTAGCGTATCAAAATAATTGCAAATTGGTGCAACCATTATAAAAAAGTAAGAAACTGTAATAGGTAAGTTGGTCGTATTAATTAACGATTCGCTAATGCTTCCATTACCATTTGATGCTAAATTTGAAATTCCCAAAACAGGTAGTCTTACCCAAGAAAAGGAATTAGTTAAAGCCGAAAAAGCTGGAACATAATTAAAAGTGCTTCCAGTACAAATATTTTTATTAACATTTACAATAAGCCGAGGAAGTGAATCTACAGTAATAAGTAATGTATCTGTCCTTAAGCAATTGCCAGAACCAAATGAATAAATAGCTTGATAAATTCCATCTTGAGATGGAGTGAAGAGACCGCTTGAACCCAAATAAATATTCCCAGACCAAGAGCCACCTATTGGCAAACCATTCAATTGTATAGTTGGTGTGTTTTCACAGATTCGCCGATCTAAACCAGCTACAGCATTTATTGGATTTACCACAATCAATTCTAATTCATCTTTATTTTTACAACCAGAAGAATTAGTGTAAGAATAAGTAAGAATTACAGTATCAATTCCTGATGGAGTAAAAACTCCAGAAGAAGATACATTAGGGCCAGTCCAAATTCCACCAGAAGGCAGACCATTTAGATTTACTGGAATAGCTTGATTACATACAATTAAATTTGCTCCGGCATTTACAATAGGCAAAGGATTTACGAAAACAGTTATGGCTGATTTAGTTTCACAACCTGTGATTAAATTAGTACCGGTTACGGTGTATAAAGTGGTTATGGTGGGAACAGCAATAACACTTGCTCCAGAAGTGGAAATCAATGTTGGGTCTGCATCCCAGACATAAGTATCTGCACCAGAAGCTATTAACAATGCGGTATCACCTTGACATATTGGAGGTAGATTTTGAATATTTAATTGCGGCAGTGGATCTATTGTTATTTCTACTGTATCAATCGTAAAACAACCAGAACTCAGGGTTGCAGTAACTTGATAAGAAAATACTTGCGAAGTGCTACCATTATTTGTCAAAGTAATATCTGTAAATGAAGTAAACGGTGAACTTAAACCAGTACTTGGAAACCAAGAATAAGCAACACCTAAACTAGATAAAGACCCTATGCTAGTCGTATCTCCGCTACATGTTTTTTTATTTAAACCAGCATTTGCAATGGGTATGGGTAAAACAGTAATTGGAGAATTAATAGTTGTGGTTCCACAAGAATTAGAAACGACAAATGAAACATTCTTAATTCCTGTAGAGTTAAATAAAATTAAACCAGGATTTGGAGAAATGGAACTTGATGGTGTTCCATCTGGAAAAGTCCATAAATAGGAAGTAATAATTTCTCCACAGGCTAAAGAACTAGAAATTGGATTTATGGTATTTCCTTTACATACAATTGGAGGTATAATTACAGAAACAGATGGTTTCCTTTTTATCGTAATAATTTTTGTTAAGGATGTATCTGTTCCGCAACTATTTGTCAATAACAGTTGTACTTTATAAATTCCTTCATTGATAAATTCAATAGTTGGATTTAATGATTCAGAATTAGTACCTCCTACAAATCTAAAATCATCCAAAGAATCTTCAGGGCAATTATTACTAAATTTACTTATATTCAACAATCTTGTAACTCCTTTGCATTGATTAGCAATAATTGAGTTATCAGTAAAATTTATAGTTTGAGGACCACAACCAACTAAATTACTAATGTTAAAATCTGCAATTATAGGCGGTTCAATACAAACAATTTTAATAGCGGTATCACTACCACAAACATTAGAAGTGATTAAAGTAATCGAGTAAGTGCCAATTATTGAAAAGTTTAAGTTTAACTGATTAGATCCCCATGTTGCTGGATTAGGAGTAAGAATATTGCTTCCTAAGCTTCCAGAAATAATATTCCAGCCTGTAGATGGAGAAATCATCCATTTTCTAGGATTAGCTTTTGTACAAACCCCATTGCCATTTACAGTAGATCCAGCTAAGGATGTGTTCAAAAAATTAATTACAGAATTGACGCACCTAATAGTATCTGGTGAAATAGTAATATTGGTAATAGGTTTAGAATTGGTTGTAATAGGTTCTATCGTAGACTCCACAAAGCCACATGGATTTTGAATTCTTAACTTAATAAAAAATGCATTTTGAATCGTCGAACCAAAAACACCACAAGAAGTTTGATTAAAAGTTTTAGTATAAAAAGGTGGAGGAGGATGGGTAAGAGTTATAGGTGGTGTTCCATCATTAGTAGAAATAATATATAAAGTTCCTGGAGGATTTAAGGAAGTTCCTGAAATAGGAAAAGTAAGATCAAATGGTATACATTGACTTACAGTAGAACCAGGAGATAAAATTCCACCTAAAGGATTACTTCCGTTGTAAATTGTGTATATTTTAGTTGCAACACATCCATTGATATCTGTAACTTTAAATGATAAATTAAAAAAACCAATTGTAGTATAGGTATGAGTAAGGCCAATAATTGGAAAAGTTGGTAATGTAACCAATGGGCTGCCATCTCCCCAGAGGATTTCGTAACTGGTATTTGTGGCAACTGTAGTTGAGCTATTCGTAATAGTTAATACAAAATTTTGTGGTGTTACTGAACAATTAGTAAAAGGTGTATTATCTTCAAAATCATCTAATAAAGGATCTGGGCCTTGTCTTACATTTACCATTTGGCTATCTCTTACAGTACATCCAGCGGCATTTGTAGCAATAGAATATACTTTAAAACTCACAATTCCTATGCCCGGTATAGGATTAAAAGCATGGTTGACATTTGCACCTGAAGCCAATGGGCTTCCATCTCCAAAATCCCATTTAAAAGTAACTCCAGATTGAAGGGGAGTTAAGAAATTGATGATTGAATTTGCACATTGTAAAGTATTAGGTGAATAAGTAATTGTAGGCGATAACGGTAAATCGTTTACGGTAACAGCGACTGTATCTTTAACAACACAACCAGCTGCAAAATTGGCGGTTACAACATAGCTTACTGTACCAATTATATTGGTTGGAAAGAAGTAAGTCGCAGAATTACTTACAACAAATCCATTTGATAATAAACTCCAATTAATGGACAGAATGGGTGGTGAAGTACTAATTGCTGTAAGAGAAGTGATATCATTTTTACAAACAGAAACAGTAGATGGAATAGCTATGGTACACTGAGCTAATGCCTTATTTGTAAATGTAATGACAGAAGTTATAAAAATAAATAAAAAAGGAATTCTAAGTAATTTTTTAATCATAAAAACTATTAAAACAAAATAATATGCAGCGTTTAATAATTAGGATAAGTAAAAATATCAAAAAAATCGATATAAATAATGATATAGTTGGTTTACAATGGAGAAATTTTTAAATACTTTAAAAGTTAAAAATCAATCACATCCATGTATAAATTCTAAGAATGGCATTAAAATAAATAATAAATTAAATCAAAAAATAATTTAAAAGCGAAGAAAGAGATAAACAACGATTTGCAATTTTCTATTGAACGAAAATATATTGTTTTTAAAAAACTGATATAGATTTTATCCACCTAAATTTGAAAATTTAAGACTTTATTTTATATATTCTTTTTAAAAAAAGGAATTATAGACTGGATATTTTTAACGGTTAAAATAAAAAAAGATAAAATAAAAATGAGGTTTAAATTAAACTTTATTTTTTCAAACTAACGCTTTCTCAATTTTAGGGAGCATTCAAATTCACCTTCGCATACCTCCCAGTTCCAGCAATGTATTCTGGTTTTGAAACCCTACTTTCTCCAGTACTTTCCTGAGCGTTCCACCATCCTAGTTTCTCAAAATAACTAACTTCTATGGTAAAAAATTTAAACTCTTCAGAAACTTTTCCTTTGATCAAATAGCAGCCAGACCCTCTGGATGGATACATTTTAGCATTTGGTGGAAAGTGAACTGTATCTATCCAATCGCCATTTTTGTCTACAAAAGTTCCGAAAAACATAGAATCGCCTTTTTTGGTTCTAGTAGGTTTTATAGTAACTAGATGCCCAATAATTTGCACTTCTTTACCTTTGTATTTTGGAATGTCTAACGCCGCAATTCCATCTACATCTTGCCTTGCTATTAAATCAAATGTAGAGGAAAGACTAAAGCCATACAATTCCAATTCGTCCAGCATATCATTTCGCTTATCATAATGCAAATCGGGGAGGTCAAATTTCTTTTCGGAGCGGTAATTAAATAATTTTGCAGCAGTATTTGGTAATTCTTTTTTAGTTAAAATAAAATGACTATTCCACAAAAGTTCTTGTTTACTTTTACCCGTAAATCTAAATGCTCCAACTCTTACCAAAAGAATAATTTGTTCTAGACTCACTGCCACCCTATCAGTAAATTCTTGCAAATCTTTAAATGATCCATTTAAAGTTCTTTCCTGTAGAATAGCCTGTATTAATCGGTCTTCCAAATTGGCAATATGTACAAAACCTAAATGAATAATTTTTCCGTCAATAGAAGTCAGATGATTGCTTAGGTTCACGCAAGTGCCTTCTATAATAGCTCCCCATTTACGTGCTTCGTGTACATAAAACTCTGTGCGGTAAAATCCTCCAAAATTATTGATCACACCTACCATAAATTCTAAAGGGAAATGAGCTTTCAAGTACATACTCTGGTAACTTTCCACCGCAAAAGATGCAGAATGACCTTTAGCAAATGAGTACCCAGCAAAAGATTCGATCTGCCGCCATACCTCTTTGCTCAATTCTTGAGTATACCCTTTCTGATCACAATTAGAAAAAAAAGTGTCTTCTATTTTCTTGAATTCTGCTCTAGATCGGTATTTTCCAGACATTCCTCTTCGAAGTACATCGGCCTCGCCTAAATCTAAACCAGCAAAAATATGAGCTACCTTAATTACATCTTCTTGATAAACCATCACTCCATAGGTATCAGGCATAATGTCCCACATGACCGAATGGGCTACCGATTTTCCTTTGTCGGGAGCATGATGGCGACTAATATATTCTCTCATCATTCCAGATTGTGCCACTCCAGGCCTGATAATAGAACTTGCTGCCACCAAAGTGAGGTAATCTTTGCATTCCAATTTAGCAAGTAACATTCGCATAGCTGGCGATTCAACATAAAAACAACCCATGGTATGCCCTTTTTCTAAATGTGCTACAATGGCTGGATCGGTTTTGAAACTTTTTACATCATGAATGTCCAAGCTTATGCCTCTATTTTGTTTAATAATCTCAATAGCATCTTTAATATGACCTAAACCGCGCTGACTCAGGATATCAAATTTATATAAGCCCAAATCTTCTGCCTCATGCATATCAAACTGCGAAACTGGAAATCCTTTGGGTGGTAGAGAAGTTGCGGTGTAGGTATAAATAGGTTTTTCGGAAATTAAAATCCCACAGGCGTGTATGCTTAAATGCTTAGGCATATCAATTAATTTTTGCCCATACTTTAAAATAAAAGCAGAAATCTGATCTTTAGGAACTAAATCTCCTTTTACTACTTGGGTAATCAAACCTTCAATTTCTTCTACTGGCAATCCAAATACTTTACCCAATTCTCGAAGGGTAGAATTTAATTGAAACGTATTATACGAACCCATTAAACAAACATGATCTTTGCCATAGGTACTGAAAATATGTTCGATAATAAGATCACGATCTTTCCAAGAAAAATCTATATCAAAATCTGGAGGATTTTTTCGAAATAAATTAATAAACCGCTCGAAATATAAATCTAATTCTATGGGATCTACATCGGTGATTCTCAGGCAGTATGCAACAATGCTATTTGCCCCGCTTCCTCGCCCTACATAGTAAAAACCTTGTTTTTGGGCATAAGAAACAATATCCCAATTAATCAGAAAATAGGCTACAAAATCTTGTTTACGAATCAGATCAAGCTCTTTATCAATCCGATCTTTCACTACTTTATCATAGCGACCATAGCGATGAAAAGCCCCTTGATTGGTTAATGATTTCAAGAGCATAAAATCCTCTTTTTCGGATCCAGAAAATAATGCTTTATTTTTATGAGTATTAAATTCAAAATTAATAGACTCGCAAGCACCTAGTATTTTTAGGGTATTTTTAATTAAATCAGGATAAGCATGATATTGCTGCATCAACTCAGATTCTTCACATAGAATTTCTGTTTGAGCTGCACATTCTTCAGGATTAAGTTTGCTAAGAATTATATTTAAATCCATTGCTCTCAACAAACGGTGCAGGTTAAAATCATTTTTAGTTAAAAAAGTAACCGAATGCAGAATCACCATTTTCTTTAACAAATTGGCATCTGCTCCATATTTCAAATGTTTGATTTGAGAAGGCGTTACTCCAAAAAATTCATGCGCTTTAAGTTCCCTACTCTGCTCTGGTAGCCAAGGATAAATTACCATCACATCTTTCTGAATTTCGCAGCTATCTGCAAACTCAGATTTATCCTCTAGATGCCTAGATAGCAAACGATTCATCTGTTCAAAACCTTGAATATTACAGGCAAGTACGATAAATTTCATTTGGTTAGCATTTCGGAAATCGACACCAAAAATAGGTTTTAACGATGTTTTCGAACAATATCTTGCCATTTGCATACAGCCAGAAGTACTGTTGATATCGGTAATAGCCAAGCAAGAAATAGCACGCTGTTCGGCAGCGGCTATCAATTGTTTAGGAGACAATACACCAAACTGAAAACTAAAATGAGAATGACAATTAATAAACATCTACTCTTTTTGAATTAGGTTTGCGTTCCATTGAATGGGTTAAAACTTCTGGTGTTCATCTCCATACCGATGGCACGGCAAACGGTTTTATCGCCATATCGTTTGTTTAGTTTATCCAAAGCTTGATACAGATGTATTTGCTGAACACTATCATCAAACAAATTAATTTGATAATGCCCATGCGCTAAACTGCTAAAACGAACTCCAACCAATCGGATGAGCATACGTCGCTGATATAATTTATTGAATAAATTTTTTACCAGTGGTATTAATTTATGATCTGCAGATGTATAAGGAATTTTTATTTGTTGAGTATGTGTATCGAAATTAGAATATCTAATTTTTACAGCTACGCAGGAAGCCAAGAAATTTTCTTTTCTCATTTTTGAGCATAAATCTTCGGTCATGGAAATAAACATGGCTTCGAGCATTTTTATATCCATGGTGTCTTGCTCAAAAGTATTTTCGGCAGAGAGAGATTTTCGATCGTGGTAAGGAACAATTGGGCTATTATCTATTCCATTTGCTTTTTCCCACATTTGAATACCCGGTTTCCCGAATGCCGATTCTAACAATTCTGATGGCATTTGCTGTAAAGTATGCACTTTTTCTACTCCCATTCTACGAAGTAGTTCGGCAGATTTCTCGCCTATCATCGGTATTTTACGAACAGGCAATGGAGCCAAAAAGCTTTTTTCAGAACCATATTCTACAAAACGATAATTATTAGGTTTTGCAATTCCGGTAGCTACTTTTGACACGGTTTTGTTTTCTGATAAACCAAAAGAAATGGGTAATCCGGTTTCTCTAATTACTTTTTCGCGTAGTTCGGTGGCGTGCTTTAAGGTTCCGAAATAGCGATCCATGCCAGTCATGTCTATATAAAATTCATCAATTGATGCTTTTTCAAAAACAGGAACTTGTTCTTCTATTATCTGGGTAACCTCTATAGAAGCTTTGCTATAACTTTCATAATCGCCTTTTACGATAATCACATCCGGACAAAGTTGTTTTGCTAATCGGGTGGGCATAGCGGAGTGAATGCCAAATTTTCTGGCTTCATAGCTGCAAGAAGCTACTACTCCGCGATCACTTGAACCGCCAATAATGACTGGCTTACCCAATAATTTACTGTTAGAGCGGCATTCTACCGACACAAAAAAAGAGTCGAGATCGATGTGTACAATTTGCCTAGCGTGCATAATTAAATAATGAACGACAAAGATAATACTAAAATTTTTAGCAAAAAAAGAATTGGAAAGATTATTTTTAAATTATTGTAGAGGATTAATTTTAAGGCTTTTAGAGAAATGAATGCAAATAATAATTTACATTTATGTTGATCATTTTCTATTTGCTAATCCAAAATTTTTGAATAATTTATTTTTTTAATTTGTACTTTAAAGCAAAAAAAACTAATAAAGAGTTTAAAAATATAGAAATTGAGTTAGATGCGATTATAATTAAATCCTCTTTTATAATTCCGTAATAAATCCAAAATCCTAAACCGCAGAACAAGATTACAAGCATATATAAGGAAATATTTTCTGCTCTTTTCTCTTTTAAAATTTTTATTAATTGGGGTAACAAAGAAAGTGCTGTAAGAATCGAAGCAATAATACCAATGATAGTAACTTTATCCATAAAATTTAATCTCACCAAGGTTTACATATAAATTATGATTTTATTTTATGTTGCACTAAATAGTTTTAAGGTAAGTTAACTAATCTAAATCTTATCACTTCAGTTTAAATTGGTCTCATCTTTAATAATGTTTAACTTTTTTTATTTTTTAAATAGTTGAATGACCGTTAAGCTTTTTAGAAATTATTTTATCGTAATCATCATGTTTATTAAAATAGTAATATACTATGGTCTCTCAAAAAAAAATATTTTTATTCATATAATAATCTATAATAACCAGAATTAGACTTTGAACAAATATGATGATTGTTTATAGAAATTAAATCTAAATGTGAAATCATTTTAATAAAAAAGATATTTAACTATTAGTTTATTTTGATTAGCAACTAAAAGCAAAAAGCATGTGTATTAATTTAGTATAATTGTTATGTTCTAATTTAACTAAAAAAAAGGTCAAGATTAAATCGTAGCAATCAAATTCTAATCAAGTAAAATCATGAAAATATCTGATCTTAATTCTAATCAAGTAATTTCAAAGGGTATCTTAACTACCCTTATGAAATGTAGTTTATTGCTAATTCTACTTTCCGGTTGTGTAGGTACAGACTATTTAGACGATCCTATTGTAGGAAGCAAAATAATAGTATCAAGCAGTTCATTAGCATTAAAAGTAAACGAGAGCAAAGTAGTATCTGCTGAATATTTTAATCAATATGGTATTAAAGAAATAACAACCATAGCATGGGTATCTGCTGATGAAAGCATTGTTGGCATAGGTACTGGGGGGGTGATTACAGCTAAAAAAGCAGGGCAAACTTTATTAATTGCCAATGCTGCATCTATTAGTGACACGATACAGGTGGTTGTAGTAGCTGATGAAAATGCAGTAGCGAGTGTAAAAATATCCTCTTCCACAACTACACTATTACAAGGAGCTACAGGAGATCTAGTTTTAGAAGTATACAATATTAACAATCAACTGATTACTAATAAACAAGCTACATATACTAGCAGTAATGAAGCTGTAGTAACTGTTAATATTGATGGAAAGATAACTGCTGTAGCTAATGGAATTGCTACGATATCGGCTAGAGTAGACGGAGTTAAAAGCAATGATTTGCAACTAACTGTAGGAAGTAGCAGTCGAACAGGACAATTTGTAAAAGTTGGAGGATATCAAGCTGAAGGCACAGCTATTTTAAAAAATCAGAACAGTAAATTGATTCTGGAACTGCAAAACAACTTTAAAACAAGTTTTGCACTAGGTACTGTAATTTATCTTTCCAATAATAATACCTCTGGAAGCACTGTACGCTCATCTGGTTTAGAGATTCAAACTATTACCAATGGTGGTTTTCATTCTTTTGATATTTCTGCCAAATATCCGAATGCGAAATTGGAAGATTATAAATATGTGATCATACTTTGCAAACCAGCATCGCTCATTTTTGGATTTGCAGAATTGAAATAATGAAAGAATTTATGAAGAGAATCATATTGTCAGTAGTTATGCTACTATCTTGTTTCTATGCCTTAGCTGGTGGTGGTTGGACTAAAGCAAAAAAAGAAGGTTTTATAAAACTATCACAAAACTATGTGGGAGGGAATCGTTTTTTTAGTCCAAATGGAGATATTACAGATATTACTACTATTCAATTTTATAGCACTTCTATTTTTGCTGAATATGGAATTACCGATAAGCTTACAGGCATTGTGTATGTTCCTTTTTATGTAAGAAATACACTTAATGCTATAGAATTTAACCAAAGTGGAAAAAGACAAGAAGGTGATAAACTCAATTCCTTTGGCGATAGTGATATAGGATTACAGTATGCACTTGTAAAGAATAAGCCTTATGTGGCTAGTGTTTCTTTGATTCTGGGGTTGCCGTTGGGCATCGTAGGGGGTGGAGAAACAGGCATTTTACAAAGCGGAGATGGAGAGTTTAACCAATATCTTAAAGTAGATGTAAGCCATTCTTTTTCTAAAGGCAAATACTTTGTTTCTTTCTACTCGGGGTTTAATAATAGAACGAATGGTTTTTCAGACGAGGTACGTTTTGGAGCTGAAATAGGCGGTATATACGGGAAATTTATTCCTATTCTAAAATTGAACAATGTATTTTCTCTTTATAATGGTGATGGATCAAACATTCAAAATGCTTTGTTTTCTAACAATACTGAATACGTTTCTCCTACTATAGAATTAAATTATAATGTGAAAAAGAAAATTGGAATATCGGGTTCTATTGGGCTTGCTCCTTATGCCAAAAACATTATTGCAGCTCCAAATTTCAGTTTGGGTATCTATGCCTCCTTCTAAACTTTACTAAAATTATAGGAATCATTCTATATTTTTTTTTAAAAATTCAACACATTGATTTTCCTTGTAAAGGCTTTTGTATTTAACGCGTTATCAAAAGTGTTTAATCCTAACTAATTGGTTTGAAGCACTATTTAGAAATATCCCTATTTTTATAGTTGATAAATGCTTAAATTCTTAACTGAATTCTCAAAACAATTGATTTGAATAATTTCTAAATAAAAGAAATTTTAAGTAGAGTTTGGTTAAAAAAACAATAAATTTTATTCTTTATTGAAGAGATTATTTTTATTGTTTTATTTAAACTGATAAATAAAAAATCCTCTCTACGAAAGTAAAGAGGATTAAGTGACCCCGCTGGGATTCGAACCCAGGACCCCAACATTAAAAGTGTTATGCTCTACCAGCTGAGCTACGAGATCAATACCTTTTTTGAAGGAGTGCAAATATACACCTATACGTTAATCGAACAAATGATTTTTAATTTATTTATTAAATAGTTTTATTTACCAATATAATACCTTGATTATAAGTAAAATAATTTAATAAAAACTCTATCAATAGGGTCATTATTTCGATAATTCTGATATATTTTCAAATGCTTTTTTGAATTTTTCGAGTTTTGGACGTATCACAAATGCGCAATATGGTGCATCTTCATTTTTATTAAAATAGTTTTGATGATAATCTTCAGCTATATAAAATATTTCAGCAGGACTAATTTCTGTAACTATCGGCTGGTCAAAAGCACCTGATTTATTCAATTTATCTTTTAACTCAGTAGCGATATTTCTTTCAATTTCATTCGTATAAAAAATAACCGAACGGTATTGTGTTCCACTATCGTTTCCTTGTCTATTTAATGTTGTTGGATTATGAGAACTCCAAAATGCTTTTAATAGCTCTTCAAAACTTAGAATATTTGAGTCATATTCTATTTTACAAACTTCAGCATGCCCGGTAGTTCCATCGCATACTTCTCTGTAAGATGGATTTTTAATGTGACCTCCCATGTAACCAGAAATTACCGACTTTACTCCTTCTAATTGTTGGAAAACCGCTTCTACACACCAGAAGCATCCTGCTCCCAAAGTCAATGATTTTATTTCTTGTTTCATGAAATTGCTTTTATTCTTAAACCATTCTATCTTTATAAAGTTTAAGTAAATTAAAATTCGATCTTGTGCGATAATGGAAACCTTCCATTATTTATGCTCCTTTAATGAAATGATTGGAGAAATAAAACCTTTTTGATACTTTTTCGTAAAATGAATCGTTTCTAATGGGTCTATTATCTGTTAAAACAAATATTAATTTTACGATTTTAACGCCCTAATTGCGCACTTATTTGATTTAATGACAATAAAAAAGTTCCTATCTCTTTCTACCTTCTCTCTCATTATTGTTTTTTTTTGCCTTCAAAACGTAGAGTTTTCCTATTCTGCAATGAATCCAGATGCAACTATTAGACTAAATGAGGTTAGAAAAAACTATCAAACCAATGTGGAGAAACTTTATGAAGATTGTAATCTATTAGATTATAATTTAGAATTAACCGTATTCCAAAAAGCCTATACAGGATTTAGAAATTTGGAAAAAGACGGCAAATTAAAGTCAACCAATTTATTGACAATTATAGATTTCAGTAAAGTAAGTACTCAGAAACGTTTATACGTTATAGATTTAATAAATAAAAAAGTAATATTTCATTCCTTAGTGGCTCACGGTAAAAATACTGGAGAAAATAAAGCGGAAAATTTTTCAAATTTAGAAGGATCTTTAATGAGTAGTTTAGGTTTTTTCAGCACCGCAGAAACTTATTTTGGAAATCATGATTATAGTTTGCGATTGGATGGTTTAGAACCATTTTTTAATTCCAATGCAAGAAAAAGAGCAATTGTGATTCACAGTGCTGACTATGTAAGCGATTCTTTTATTTCCAAAGAAGGAAGATTAGGAAGAAGTTTTGGATGCCCTGCTCTTCCAAATGATATAAGTAGATCTGTCATAAATACTATTTCCAATGGAAATTGTCTTTTTATTTACTCCCCCAATATTCAATATTTGAGTAAATCAAAATTGCTAAATACAGATGCAGCAGCTATGTATGCAAGTCTAGAAAATCTGGAAAACATTAAATTCAATTAGATTTATTTCTAAAAACTAAATCGTTATTGAATGAATCAACAATGATTTCATTGTTTTTAGAAAGTTCGCCGCTCAATAATTTTTTTGATAATTCATTTAATATTCTTTTTTGAATGACTCTTTTCACTGGTCTTGCACCAAATTGAGGATCATAACCTAATTGCGATAGCCAATCAATTGCTTCTGGTGTAGCGCTAATTTTTACATCATTTTCTTTCAGCATTCTCACTACACTCTCAAACTGAATTTCTACAATTTTTGAAATATCATCTCGAGTTAATGGTAGGAACATAATCGTTTCATCGATTCGATTTAAAAATTCTGGACGAATTGTTTTCTTCAGAAGTTCAAATATTTGAACTTTAGTTTTCGCAAGCAATTCATCTTTATTATCTTCATTAAAATCTTCCAAATTACTTTGAATAATAGAAGATCCTAAATTAGAAGTCATAATAATAATAGTGTTTTTAAAATTTACAACTCTACCTTTATTATCTGTTAATCTTCCATCATCCAAAACTTGTAAAAGTATATTAAACACATCTGGATGAGCTTTTTCTATTTCATCAAATAATATTACTGAATAGGGTTTTCTCCTGACAGCTTCTGTTAACTGCCCTCCTTCTTCATATCCAATATATCCTGGAGGCGCTCCAACTAATCTAGAAACTGCATGCCTTTCTTGATATTCACTCATATCAATTCTGGTGAGCGAATTTTCATTATTAAATAAAAATTCTGCTAATGCCTTTGCGAGTTCTGTTTTACCTACGCCTGTTGTTCCTAAAAAAATGAAAGACCCAATTGGCCGTTTAGCATCTTGCAAACCAGCTCTACTTCTGCGAACCGCATCTGCTACAGCTTCTATAGCTTCCTGCTGCCCAACTACTCTTTTCTGTAACTCTTCTTCTAGATGAAGTAATTTTTCTCTTTCACTTTGCAACATTCTACTCACTGGAATTCCAGTCCAACGGGCTACAACTGTAGCAATATCCTCAGCATCAACCTCCTCTTTAATCATCTGATTACCAGAAGATTTTAATTTTTCTATGCTCTTTTTATTTTCTTCCTGCTGCTTTTCTGCCTCTTGAATTTTTCCATATCTAATCTCTGCAACCAATGCATAATCGCCTGATCTTTCTGCTTGTTCTGCATCAAATTTTAGCTTCTCAATTTGTTCCTTTAATTTTTGTGCTTGGTCTACCAACTCTTTTTCTGATTGCCATGTTGCTTTCAAATTATTTCTATGATCAGACAATTCTGCAATAGATTTATTCAACGTAGACAATTTTTTATCATCTTTCTCCCTTTTAATTGCTTCCCTTTCTATTTCTAATTGTCGAATTTTTCTTTCTATTTCATCCAATTCCACTGGCATAGAATTCATTTCCATCCTTAATTTTGATGCAGCCTCATCTATTAAATCAATTGCTTTATCAGGTAAAAATCTATCATTAATATATCTTTGCGAAAGTTCAACCGCAGCAACGATTGCTTCATCTTTAATTAAAACTTTATGATGACTTTCATATTTCTCTTTTATTCCTCTCAATATAGAAATCGCATCTTCTGAGGATGGTTCATCTACGATAACTTTTTGAAAACGTCGTTCAAGAGCTTTGTCTTTCTCAAAATATTTTTGATATTCATTTAATGTGGTTGCACCGATTGCTCTTAACTCTCCTCTAGCAAGTGCTGGTTTTAGAATATTAGCAGCATCCATCGCCCCTTCTCCCCCTCCAGCACCTACAAGTGTATGAATTTCGTCAATAAATAAAATTATTTCTCCTTCAGAATCAATTACCTCTTTTATTACAGCTTTCAACCTTTCCTCGAATTCTCCTTTATATTTTGCACCTGCAATTAAAGAGCTCATATCTAAACTGTAAATTTGCTTAGAGTTTAAATTTTCGGGTACATCTCCGTTTATTATTCGATGAGCCAACCCTTCTGCTATTGCGGTTTTTCCAACTCCAGGTTCACCTATTAGTATGGGATTATTCTTCGTCCTTCTTGTTAAAATTTGAAGTACCCTTCTTATTTCCTCATCTCTTCCTATTACGGGATCTAATTTTCCTTGAGAAGCAAGTTCATTTAAATTTTTTGCATACCTGTTTAATGAGTTATAAGAATCCTCTGAACTCATTGAATTTGCTTTATTTCCTTTTCTTAATTCCAAAATCGCTGCTTTTAATTCCTTTTCTACTATTCCAGAATCTTTTAATAAATTAGAAATCTGATCAGTTCCAGAATATAAGCCTAGTATCAAGTGTTCCACAGAAATATATTCGTCATCCATTTCTTTAGCTACTTGTACAGCCTTGTTTAGGGATAGGCTTAAGGAATTGCTGATATACGGCTCAGCACCAGAAACTTTGGGATATGATTGAGCTATTCTTTGTACCGCGCTTTGTAAATTAATTAGGTTTATACCCAACTTTTTTAATAAAAATGGTGTAACATTTTTATCAAGATTTAAAATTGAATTAAGTAAATGAGCTTTTTCAATTGATTGCTGACCCAAATTTGTTGCAATTGATTGTGCTTCTGCGATTGCCTCTTGGGATTTTAGTGTAAAATTATTGTAATTCATTTCTTATTAATATAGATAAATGATATCAAAAATAAATCCGTGATATATAAATCTGTTAATAGAAAACTTTAATGCCATTTTATAAATTGAATAAGACAAATTGACAGCGTATTGGTGGTGTATATAAATTGTTAAATGCTTTTGATTAAAAAATCAATCTGCTTAAATGAAAATTTAATTGAACCTATTTATTCTTTTTAAAGAATTTCTTTTGTACAAAATCTTATAACTTTAATATTTATGAAAAAAGGAACAGATATGAGAAGATTTGAAAATTATGATCAACTATTCAACAGATTCTAGAATAGAATTGGATACTATATAAGTTAATTGCATTTATATTATTGCTAAATTAGCTTTCTTGCTTGGATCAAGATTTAAATTTTTGGATTGGGATAAAATTTCCCCTAATTGGCTAAACAAAATGCGAAAACTAATAGCTGTAATATGTTAAAAGATGTTTTTATTATGATAGATAGTCGAAATTTTACTTATTAACCATTTTTATTAAAATAAAATAGATTAAAGATAATTGGCAAGATTTTGAAAAGAATAAATATAAATTGACTTTTATGTTATTAAACTTTTTTAAAAATCAGCCAAACAAAATCCATTCATTAAAAAATGAGTACGAAAATTATTTACCGACAAATGCGTTAATGGATTCAGAAAAAAGTACAAATGATTGGGTGGAAACTCTTCAAAAAAAAATGAAATTAACTAGAGAACAAGTTTTACAATTCTTAATTAATCACTAATCAATTAAATTAATATAAATATGAACGACAATTCAAAAGTGCTAGTTGCATTACTTTCTGGAGTAGCTGCTGGCTTGGCTATAGGCTTATTGCTTGCACCAGAAAAAGGATCTGATATTCGAGAAAAAATTATTTCGGGAACAAAAGATTTAGCAGATGGAATTAGAGATAAAGCAAATTCAGGAATGGATGCTTTTTCTAGTATTAAAGAAACCATCACCGAAAAAGCTAATAACCTTGGAGATCGGTTTAGAGATACAACAAATAACGTGACTGACAAAGCAGACGATTATTCTAAAAGAGCAAGAAGTATATAAAGAAAAAACCAGTTTAGAAGCTGGTTTTTTTTTGACTTTATTTTAGAACTTTAAAGTATTTTAAATTTTTTGTAAAATTCTCCCGTTTTTACTTACAATAATTTCAAAACCTTTATAAATTTTATTTCTTTGTAGTGCAATGAAGCAAAGAAACAATCAGAATCCCAACGCAAATAATGATTTTGGCTTTGGATCAAGACCAACAGGTTCTCGACTATTAAACTCAGACGGAAAGTATAATATTAGCAAAACAGGGCTTTCTTTTATACAATCTTTTGACTTTTTTCATTCTTTAATATCTATAAGTTGGATGCGGTTTTTCGCATTTGTTTTTATTTTATACTTTATAGAAAATTTAATCTTCGCAAGTATTTATATGCTTATTGGCGTGGAGCATTTAGCAGGAATTTCTGGAACTACTTTTTTTGAAAAATTTGCAGAATGTTTTTTCTTCAGCTCGCAAACTATTACAACTTTAGGTTACGGTAGAATAAGTCCAACAGGGTTTTCAGCTAGTGGAGTTGCAGCATTTGAATCTCTACTTGGTTTGTTGGGATTTGCTTTGATCACTGGTTTGCTTTATGGGAGATTTTCTAAGCCAAAATCAAAATTAATTTTTACTAAAAAAGCTTTAATAGCTCCATATAAAGGAATTACTTCACTGGAAATGAGAGTTATAAATTTAAGAGATAGCCAGTTGATAGAAGTGGAAGCACAAATAATAATGTCGTGGAATGATAAAGAAATTAGAAGATTTGAAATACTTCCATTAGAACGAGAAAAAATAGCGGTTTTGTTCTCTAATTGGACTATTGTGCATCCTATAAACGAAAATAGTCCTTTGTATGAATTGAGTATGGATGAAATAAATAATCTTGATCCAGAATTTGCAGTGTTGATTAAAGGATTCGACGAAACTTTTTCTCAAACTGTTTATTCTAGAACTTCCTACAAGCATGATGAATTACTTTTCGGGAAAAAATTTAAACAAATGCTTTTTTATTCGGAAGATAAAAGAGCAGTTTTAGATATGAAATTGTTTGATGCGGTTTTGGATGCCGATTTACCAATTTCCATTATTGAGAAAAAAATCACTGTCAATCAATAGCACAATTAAAGTTGAATGAAAAAATTACACGTTTTAGACTTTCTTATTTTTCTATTAATGATCAATTCCCCTTTTTTATATTCACAATCTAAAGGATTTCAAGAAAACGTATTTATAGGAAAAGACACGTTGAGATATCAACTATTATCTCCAGAGAAAATAGAAAAAGACAAAAAGTATCCGGTAGTTTTATTTCTGCACGGATCTGGTGAAAGAGGTACAGACAATAAAAGACAATTAAAACATATTTCCAGCTTGTTTTTGGATTCGGCAAATCGCAAAAAATTTCCTTGTTTTGTGATTGCACCACAATCAAAGGGAGGAAAATATAGGTGGTCTGGTTTAAGAGAAAATGATTCTATAATTTCTCCATTAGTTTTAGCAGAACAATTAACGGATCAATTAGTAAAAGATTTACCAATTGATGTATCAAGAATATATATAACTGGTTTGTCCATGGGAGGGGCTGGTATTTGGGAAAGTATTATTTACAACCCTGATAAATATGCGGCAGCTATTCCAATTTGTGGCTGGGGAATTCCAGGAAAAGCAGAATTAATTTGTGAATTGCCGATTTGGGTTTTTCATGGTACTTTAGATAATGTAGTGAAAGTGGAAGGAAGTAGGAATATGGTTGAAGCACTTAAAAAAAAAGGCTCTTTAGTTAAATTTACTGAATATCCAGATGTAAATCACGATAGTTGGACTCCTGCATATTTAGAATCCGAATTATTGCCTTGGCTATTTTCTCAAAAGAAAAAATGATTTTTTTTTGTTTTAACTCAAAATTCCGAGCTAGTCTTTGAATAAACAATTTTATTTGATTAGAATATAGTTGAATGAAATCGTGTTTTGTAACTAAGATTAGATGTTAAAATGAAATAAGCAGATAAATAAATTGAGCTTTTATTTATATAAATTCTAAAACTCAAAATTACATTTCTCTCAAAAAGTTTCTACTTTTTACTTTTACAAATTTTCTAATATCTAAAACAAAAGCAGCCAATAAATAAACGATGACTGGAAATCCTGCTGCTAGAAATGTAGAATAAATAAAGAACATTCGCACTTTAGAAACAGACATATTCATTTTTTCTGCTAGATAAGCCGAAACTCCAAAAGAGTATTTTTCTAATCTGTTTATCAATTCTTTCATTTCAATTTTTACGTTTCAAAATGGTATTTCCTATGGTGCAAGATAAGCATTTTTTGCAGTTGCAATAATTTTCCTTTAAATGAAGCAAAGCTTGAGATTCTAATGCAGAATCAACTTTTAGACCAATTTCTGCATATCGTTCTACGATTGAGTTTTTTTCGCTAGGTAGTTTTTCTAATAAATCTAAAGCTCTATCCTTTAATAAATCATTATTTATAAATTGCCCATAAGCAAATAAAAATGGCGCTACTGCATTTATCAATAAACTGTTAACAGAATCTTCTCCAAAATTTTTTTTTGAAAAAGTAGTTTCTTTATCAAATAGATAATGAGTCTTCCAATAATCTGAAGTATCTGTTTTGAAAAGTTTGTGCATTTGTTCAATTGAAGTATCAATTAATATTTTTGAAAACAAATGTGCCGAATTATTCACCAGCCAAGCAAATTGTGCAATTCTTATAGTTGGGAAATTTACTGGTCTCATTCTCATGTATTTCCAAATAAAGGTTTCCATTCCTTTTAATTCATATTTTTTTTTCAAAAACTCATATTCTTCTCTCAATTTCTGAGGATACTCATCTTTCAATTGATTGGTAAGCATGCCAGCCTGACCAAATAATATTGCCTCAATTTGAGTTAAATTATTTTTGTGCTTGCCCAAAATTAAATGAGGAATTGTTTTGGCAAGCATTCCAAATGGTACTGCATTGGTTTTAAATCCAAAACATTTTGCCGTATGGCGATAAAAGGCTGTCTCCCAATCTCCATTTAAATAGGCAACATCTTTTTCTATCAAATCTGCTTTTACTTCTAATCTTTCGGAAGCTGCTCTTTGCAACATTTGAGTTTTAAAAACAGTATCTACTGATTTCAAAACTTTCTCGCACGGGATCCAATTAACGTTTTTTAGAAGTAGTTCATAATTGGTTTGCACCATAGGATTTAAAAAATCTTCCAAAATTAGTACTGCAACCTTACTCCCATCTGCTCTAAAAATATCGCAATCATGTTTACAAACTACATGCAAAATTATTTGATCGTATGCCAAATCATTCTCATGATGATGCTTGAACCAATCCGAAGCTATGGTGTGAACTTCTACATTTCCAGCCCATTCTGTTTCATTAATTTTTACTCTAGCATTAAAAAAATCAGGTCCAGAATGGGTGTTTTTTATTCCTACGTGAATAATTTTTATGGTTTCGCCGTCAGCAGTTTTCAATTCCTGATTAGAAAATGCACCTGTTTGCCATACATATTGATAAAACATTTCGGGCATGCTTTCCATAATCTTATTTGTGGTAGGTTTCTAATAAAATTTTCATTTCCAATTGAATTTTCTTTGCCTCCATCCTTGCTGCTTCGGCAAAATCTTCTCGATCTGAGGCAAAAATTATAGAACGGGATGCATTTACCAATAATCCAATATGCTGGTTCATTCCATATTTTGCTACCTCTTGTAAACTTCCGCCTTGTGCACCTACACCTGGAACTAAAAGAAAATTTTCGGGAACAATTTTTCTGACTTCAATTAAATATTCTGGACGAGTAGCTCCAATTACAAACATCAATTGTTCTTTTCCCCCCCAAACAGAAGCTGTTTTTAACACCTGTTGGTAAATTTTTTCCCCCTCGTTGTTTTCTATCAATTGAAAATCGGAAGCACTATCATTGGAAGTTAGAGCCAAAAGTATGACCCATTTATTTTCAAAAGTTAAAAAAGGTTTTACACTATCGGCACCCATATATGGAGCAACAGTAACTGCGTCAAAATTAAAACCTGAGTTTTTCAGATCGAAAAAAGCTTTTGCATAGGCAGCACTAGTATTTCCAATATCTCCTCTTTTTGCATCAGCAATGCTGAAGCAATTTTTTGGTAAAAACTCAAAAGTAGTTTGTAAAGTTTGCCAGCCTTTGACACCTGAAGCTTCATAAAATGCAGTATTTGGTTTAAAAGCGACGCAAAATTCTTCGCAGGCATTAACAATTTGGCGATTAAATTCAGCAACAGGATCTTGATATCTTAGCAAATGCTTTGGGATTTTTGACAAATCTGCATCCAAGCCAATACATAGAAAACTTTGTTTTTCTTTTATTTGTTCAACTAATTCCTGAAAAGTCATTGGATAAATTTTTGATTTAAAATAAAGAAACTTTACGTTATGTATGAAATATAAAATCGAAGAGTAAAAAAAAACTAAAGAAATTAGCTCTGTTGATAAATTTAAAATTGGTAAAATATCAGTCAAAATTGAAAAAATATTTTTTAGAAATTAATTTATATTTGATTTTAAAAATATAATTCCTACTATTGTGGCATATCCTCCATCTCAATCGTGTTTGGAGACAATACATCAACACAATTCAACTTCCTGTTTTTGATTTAACTCGAATGCTTTCAGCATTTAAATCTTTTTATCCATAATTTTTAGCACACTCTGCAAACCTCACTTTACACCCCCTTTAGCCATTAATGTACGACATTATTGAATTGAATGACAAAACTGTTTCACAATTGAGACAGCTTGCCGAAAGCTTATCTGTTTCTGATTTTGAAGGTATGAAAAAACAGGATTTGATCTATAAAATTCTTGACAAGCAAGCCCTAATTGCCCCCGGCACTAAATCTGAACTCAAACAAAAATCTACAGAGCCGAAAACAAAACGAGCAAGAAGTGGAAAAAAAGGGGAAGAATTAGAATCGGATCTACCTACGACAGAACCGATGGAATTTGAAGCCGTTGCACCATTGAAAACTCTTTCCAATAGAAAAGCAGATACAATAAAAATAAGTTCGCAAAAAAGGAATGAACTTTTACAAGCAAAAGAAGAAGTTGTAGAACAGGAAACAATTGTAGAAATTGAAAAAACAGAACAAAATGATTCTCTAAGTTCATCCAAAGAAGAAGAAGAAAAGGGAGAAGAAAAAAATGAAAATAAAGTTCAAGTTTCACCCCCAAATAATAATCCTAACCAGCGGAGAAATGAGGAAAGAACCAATCAAAGAAATCCAAATGGTGGATCAAATTTAAATCAAAACCAGCAGGCGTTTAATAATTTGAATTCACCAGCAGCAGGAAATCAAAATCAAAATAGCCAAAATCAGAATAGTCAAAATCAGATACAAAACGGAAATCAAGCGAATATTCCGAACGGAAACCAAGCAAACATTCCAAACGGAAATCAAGCAAACATTCCAAACGGAAATCAAAATAATAATCCTCAAAACAACAACCAAAATAGTAACAATCCCAATAATCCCAATTATAATGGGAATAGAAATCCAAGGCATAATCCCAAAGTACAGGAAGATGCTTTAAATAATGGAGTTGATTTTGATGGGGTAATTATCAACGAAGGGGTATTGGAAATAATGCCAGATCAATATGGTTTTTTGAGATCTGCAGATTATAATTATTTGACTTCGCCAGATGATATTTATGTTTCTCAATCTCAGATTAAATTATTTGGGTTGAAAACTGGCGATACAGTAAGAGGAACGATAAGACCGCCAAGAGAAGGTGAAAAATATTTTCCTTTGGTACGTGTAGAATTAATCAATGGAAAAGAACCAGCAGTAGTTAGAGATCGAATTCCATTTGATTATTTAACTCCACTATTCCCTTATGAAAAATTAAATTTATTCACATCTGCAACTAATCTTTCGACTCGAATTATAGATCTTTTTACTCCAATCGGAAAAGGACAAAGAGGATTAATTGTAGCTCAACCGAAAACGGGTAAAACTGTATTGTTGAAAGATGTCGCGAATGCCATAGCAGCCAATCATCCAGAGGTTTATCTAATTATTTTATTGATTGATGAGCGGCCAGAAGAGGTGACAGATATGGCAAGAAGTGTTCGTGCAGAGGTTATATCATCAACTTTTGATGAACCAGCAGAACGTCATGTGAAAATTGCAAATATCGTATTAGAAAAAGCAAAAAGAATGGTTGAGTGTGGTCACGATGTAGTTATTTTGTTAGACTCAATAACACGATTAGCGAGAGCTTATAACACAACGGCTCCAGCATCCGGCAAAATTCTTTCTGGAGGTGTGGATGCAAATGCTTTGCATAAACCAAAAAGATTTTTTGGTGCTGCTCGGAAAATTGAAAACGGTGGATCATTAACCATTCTGGCAACTGCTTTGATAGACACAGGTTCTAAAATGGATGAAGTTATTTTCGAGGAATTTAAAGGAACTGGAAACATGGAATTGCAATTGGATCGAAAACTATCAAACAAAAGAATTTTTCCAGCTATAGATATTACTGCGTCTAGCACAAGACGTGATGATTTATTGATGGATAAAGAGACTTTACAAAGAATTTGGATTCTTAGAAATCACTTAGCTGATATGAATTCGCAAGAAGCAATGGACTTTTTGCAAGCTCAAATGAGAGGCACAAGATCCAATGAAGAGTTTTTAATTTCTATGAATCGATAATTTTTTTTTAGAGCAAAAATGTAATTTAGATTTTATGCGGGTTTACAGTTTATTTATTGAAAATAATTGATGAAAAAACATATTCCCAATATTCTCACTTGCTCCAATCTTTTTTCGGGATGTATAGCAGCATATTTTGCCTTTCATGGTGAATTGAGTACTGCTTCTTACTTTCTATTTCTAGGATTATTTTTTGATTATTTAGATGGTTTTGTTGCAAGAATTTTGGGCGTTTCAGGAGAATTGGGCAAGCAACTAGATTCCTTGTCTGATGTTGTAAGTTTTGGATTGGTTCCGGGAATAATGATTCAAAATTTTATTTTGCATTCGCCAAGTTTAGAAAACAATCCAAATTTGATCTGGATTTCGTTTTTTGGTTATTTGATTACTGTGTTTTCAGCAGTTAGATTAGCTAAATTCAATTTGGATACTCGCCAATCTGAAAATTTTATCGGACTTCCCACTCCAGCTTGTGGAGCACTTTTCGCATCAATTCCATTTGTTTTACTCAATCATGGAGAAACTTTTGGCATTTACATTTTCGACCCGAAATTCTTACTGCCCTTTGTTTTATTAATGTGTTTTTTATTGGTTGCAGAATTGCCTTTATTTTCTTTAAAATTTAAAAATTATGATGTAAAGAAAAATAGCATTCGTTATATTTTTCTGTTAGCTGCTATTGTTTTATTTTTAATTTTTAATCTTTCATCGATACCTCTCATTATATTTATTTACATTTTATTATCCATAATAAATTTACCTTATTTTAAAAGAAAAACAACATGAAATTTTTAGCTGAAATAGATGTGATGCCGATGAAAGAAATTTTGGATCCACAAGGAAAAGCTGTGACTGGAAGTATGATAAATTTGGGTTTATCAACTATTCAAAATGTACGGATTGGCAAGCACATAACACTTGAAATTGAAGCTGAAACTAAAGAAATTGCACATTCAAAAGTAGATGAAGCTTGCAAAAAATTGTTGGCAAATTTAATAATGGAACAATACTATTTTGAATTAAAGGAGATTTAAAAATAGTTTAAAGAATTAAGATTTATTTTGATTTTTAATAAACAAAAAAAGCACGAGAAACAAATCTCGTGCTTTTTTTATATCATCTGAAATGATAATAAGATAGAATTATTAACTACAGTTTACTGAATTTTTGAGTCATCTGATTTCCATTTTCAGAATTGATTTTTGCAAAATAAATTCCAGAAGGTAATTCTAAATTAATAGCTATTGAATCTTTATTATTTGATAATTTTTTTGCAAATACTAACTGACCTAAATTATTATAGATACTTAATTCTAGATTGTTGGCATTTTTATCGTTTGTGTAATAATCAATCACAAAATTACTAGAGGCTGGATTTGGAAGAATATTAATCTTTCCAAAATCTGCATTACCTATTTCATTCACCCCGGAAGTAGTACCAGAAACAAAGAAATTATCAAAACCAGCTTCTACTGCTCCATCTAATTTTTTATCACTTACCTCTACAATTAAATTCATGGTAGAAGTAGCGGGAATAAAAGAGCTAACTTTAAACGACTTTTTCACCCAAACTCCGATTAGCCCTACATTTCCTCTGCCTACCTCTATTTGTTGTTTAATAATTCCATTGGATAGGAAAACTTTAATTGTATCACTCCCATCACTTTTAATCCATCGAGTATAGTTGATAAAAGGTTCTACAATTCCAGTTAAGTCAAAAGTTGGAGAAGTAAGAATAGTTGTTCCTCCATCTACATCAAAATCATTTATTCCAGAACCTAAAGGTCCATTGCCTGTTACAAAACATTGTCTTCCCAAATCTGAATCATCTTCACCAGGATTGTAAAATATTCCTGAACCATTTACTGAACCTATTGGAACAGCACGTTCCCAAGCCCCTGCGGTAGCATCGCCAGAAACAGTCCATCCATAATTTAACTCAAATTGATCTTCGATTCCTTTTGTAAGATCAATAGTTAAGTTAGTAGAAGAATTGATGGATTGGCTACTATTATAAAAAGTTTTATACCCGAATTTGCCAGCAAATAATTCATAATCATCTTCTGGTATTTGATTAAATTGAAATATTCCTGCGCTATTTGCAGCAACGTTATATCTACCATTAAATCCATCCAATTCAATTTCTGCATTTGAAACTGGGGTTTGCGTAATTATATCTCTTACATTTCCAGTAGCATTTACCAGATTTACAATGTTCAATATAACATTTAAGGTATTTAAATTTGTATTAATATTAACGTTGTTTAAGGTTTTAGATTGGAAACCTGCCTTCGAAAATTTAATTGAATAAGTCCCATTTAATCTGCTTCCATGTAGATATTTACCAGCTAAATTGGTTTTTTCCACAAAAGTGGTTCCAATGATTTGTATATTAACCTCATTAAGTGGATTACTATTTATATCTGTAACTAATCCTTTCAGAAAGGAAGCTTTTTGGTAAGTTGGTTGAAAAACGCATAAACCAAAATTAGAGTCTCCACCAACTATTCGGCCAGATGGGAAGTAGGGATATGCTCCCCAAATTCCATAAGTAGCATTATTTTTCTGAGTATCAAAATAAGCTATTTCTACCATTTTCTCTGGCTGCGATACATCTAAAATGGTAACTCCAGCACTGTTGTGAGCAACCACTAAAAAATCGCGATTAGATCCAGTTCTTAAAGAATCATTAATCAAATAAACATTATGAGGTAAAGCATCAGGTTCAAAATCAGCAGTATATCTGTCTAGTTGCTTAATATTATTTAAATTAGAAATATCAAAAGACGTTAAACTTTCACCATCTATTTCGTCAGCGACAAACATATATTTCTTATCTGTTGACATCCAATTACTATGTGCAAAACGATTAGGAGTGACTTGAGATGCCAATTCAATTGGGGTTGCTTTATTTGTTACATCCAAGACTGTAAATTGACCATCGAAAATTCTACAAGCCCAAATTTTATTGTCCTGTACAAAACCATCGTGAATGTAATGATCCTGCCATTTTCCAACATAATTAGGAAACCAAGGATTGGCTAAATTGACGATAACAACACCCCCGTTTTCAAAATCACCACCATATAAATAAGCAAAACCATTATCGATATGTAAACTGTGAAATTGATTTAATAAATTATTAACTGCTCCATTTCCTGTATAATATTTAGAAGGTGCAGAGTTTGGTAATAAACTTAAATCAATGATTTGTAATCCTAAACCACCTTCTGAGGTGATGTAAGCATAATCTCCAAAGGTTCTGATTTCGTGCCATGGAGAAGGCGAGCTTGGAACAAATTGAACTTCATTTAATACTGCTGGATTGGTAATATCGACAATTGAAACTCCTGTATTGGTTCCAACTAATGCATATTCAACACCATTTTTCACATAGCCCCAAGTTCCAGCTAAGGTTTG